>JAFQTU010000034.1 GCA_017408905.1 Mailhella sp.
GGTCGAACCCGTGAAGCTCCTCTACAAGGACGAAGTGCGCATCGTGGGCAAGACCCTCGGCCTGCCCGACGGCATGGTGTTCCGCCAGCCCTTCCCCGGCCCCGGCCTCGGCGTGCGCTGCCTTGGCGCCATCACCCGCGACCGCCTCGAATGCGTGCGCGAATCCGACGCCATCCTGCGTGAAGAATTCGCCAAGAACGGCCTTGAAGGCAAGGTGTGGCAGTACTTCACCGCCGTGCCGGACTTCCGCTCCGTGGGCGTGTGCGACGGCAAGCGCACCTATGCCTTCCCCGTCATCATCCGCGCCGTGAACACCGTGGACGCCATGACCGCCACCGTGGAAGACGTGCCCTTCGCCCTTCTCCAGCACATCACCGACCGCATCCTCAAGGAAGTGCCCGGCGTGAACCGTGTGCTGTACGACCTCACCCCGAAGCCCGTCGGCACCATCGAGTGGGAATAAGCCTCACGTATTGAGTGAATGAACCGGCCCCGCCCTATGCAGACTGCATGGAGGCGGGGCTTTTCTGTGGCAAGGAGCACGGGCCGCACCGTATTTCCCTGACAAAACTCTGCTCTTTCGGCCTGCCAAGCCCTGCGCCGTCTTGCAAGAGACATTCTTTCAAGCTATCCTTGCAGGGCTTCACTCTCTTCGCTTTCCGAAGTTTCGGAACAGCGGGGAGGCTCTCTGAGAAATCAAACCTTTTCCCCCGGCGCGAAGCCGCTAGCGGGAAAGAGGAGTGCATCATGTTCGGTATCGGCAGCACGGAATTACTGGTCATACTCGTCGTCGCCCTTCTGGTCCTCGGCCCCAAGAATCTCCCCAAGATCGCCCACACCATCGGGCGCGCTATGGGCGAGTTCCGCCGCGTGTCCACGGAGTTCCAGCGTACGCTGAATACCGAGATAGCCCTCGATGACGAAAAGAAGAAGGCGCAGGAGCGCAAAGCCGCCAAGGCCGCCGAAAAAGCCAAGTCGGAAGCGGAAAACGCCAAGGCCGAAGCCGTTGCCGAAGCCGCGCCTGCCCCTGAAAGCGAAAACAAAGCCTGAACATGACTGACACCATGGAAAAGAAAGAAGCTCTGGAACAGGAACTGGACGTCCAGCCCGCCGAAGTTCCTGCGGAAAACGCCGCCACCGAAACCGCCCTCGAGGCCGCTTCCGAGGCGGAGTCTGAAGCCGCGCCCGAAGAAGCCGCCCGTGGCGAGGCTCCTGCCGACGACGCGGAATTCTCCCGCCCGGCCGATGTCTCCGACGACGGAAGCCCGCATGGCCCGCTCGACTTTTTCGGCGGCGAAGACAGCGAGAAGAAGGATGCCGAAGAAGAGGCGCTTCCTTCCTATGCCGCCTTCCACGAGCCGGACGGCCGCAAGCCCGGCGAGCTCGACCCCGAGGATGACGACGAGCTCGTTCCTGCCGTGAAAAAGCAGGACAGCGAGGAGGACGAGGAAGAAGAGGTGGACGAAGACGAAGCCCCCATGAGCCTCATGGGCCACCTCAACGAACTGCGCCGCCGCCTGTTCCGCATCGTAATCATTGTTATCCTTGGCTTTGTGGCGTTCTATGGCGTGGCGGAATACCTGTACGCCTACCTTTCCGCGCCGCTTCAGGCCCAGCTTCCCGAAGGCAGCAAGCTCATCTACACCTCTCCTGCCGGTGCGTTCTTCACCTACATGAAGGTGGCCCTCGTGGCTTCGCTGTTCGGCACCAGCCCCATCAGCTTCTATCAGATCTGGGCCTTCATCGCGCCCGGCCTGTACAAGGAAGAGAAGCGCGCCGTGCTCCCGCTGGCCTTCTTCTCCTCCATTTTCTTCATTGCCGGTGCGGCCTTCTGCTTCTTCACGGTGTTCCCCATCGCGTTCAAGTTCTTCATGGGCTTTGCGACGGATACCATCGTTCCCATGATATCGGTGGAAGAGTACCTCGGCTTTGCGCTCAAACTGCTCATCGCTTTCGGCGTGGTCTTCGAAATGCCGCTGTTCGCGTACTTCCTCTCGCGCTTCGGCATACTCAGCCCCGACTTCATGCGCCGCCAGCGCCGCTACGCCATCCTGCTCATCTTTATCGTGGCCGCCATCCTCACCCCGCCGGACGTGTTCTCGCAGTGCCTCATGGCCATACCCATGCTGCTGCTCTACGAAGTGAGCATCTATGTTTCGGCTATGGCGTATAAGAAGAAAGAGCCCAAGGCTTCCGAGGAGGAAGAGGAAGAAAGCACGGAGGAACAGGCATGAGTGACATACGCTCCGCATCCCTTTCCCGCTCTACGGGGGAAACCTCTGTCCGCCTCGAACTCGTCCTCGACGGCGAAGGCAAGGCAAGCGTGAGCACCGGCTTCGGCCTGCTCGACCATATGCTCACGCTCACGGCCTTCTGGGGCCGTTTCGACCTCAAGCTCGTCTGCACCGGCGATATGCACGTGGACGCCCACCACACCGCCGAAGACGTGGCCCTCTGCCTTGGCAAGGCCTTCCGCGAAGCGCTTGGCGACCGCAAGGGCATTGCCCGCGTGGGCTGGGCGCGCGTTCCCATGGATGAAGCCCTTGCCGATGTCACCGTGGATATGTCGGGCCGCCCGTGGCTCGAATATCGTGGGGACGAGCTCCTGCCGCCTGTCATGGCCGGGGAGGAGAAGGATCTGTGGCGCGAGTACTACAAGGGCTTTGCCTCTGCCGCCCAGTGCAATCTCCACATCACGTTCCAGTACGGCAAGAACGGCCATCATCTGCTGGAATCCGCCGCCAAGGGGCTTGGCCTTGCTCTGGCACAGGCCGCCTGCCGCAATAACGACCGTCTGCCCAGCACCAAAGGGAGCCTTGACTGATGAAACTCCGCCATCTTTTCCTCGCGGTCCTCTGCTTCGCCCTGCTTTCTGGATGCCAGAAGGACGAGGGGCAGTCCCGCTTCATCATGCCTGATCTTGTCGTGGCCATCGCGCCCTTCACCCAGCCGATGCAGACCTCGGAACTGCTCTCGGGCTTCATCCCCGAAGGGCAGGAGGAGATCCCCTTTGAGAAGCTTGCCGCGCTGGACACCCTGTTCCATTCCAAGCTCCACGGGCAGAACCATAAGTTCGTCTTCCTGTCGCAGGCCGATATCGACAGCCCTATGGCCAAGGATGAACGCGGCCGCCGCAATGCGCTTGTCACGTGGGCCGAACGTGCTGTGAGGGCCGGGGCCGACATGATCGTGGTCCCGCACATCGTCGAACTGCAAGAGCGCGTGGGTGGTTCTGCCGGTGTCATCTCTGCCGCGTCCGTCAACATGGATGTCTATCTCATCGACGCCCGCAAGCCCTATACTCTGCTTCAGCGCTCCCATTTTGCGGAAGAGCAGCAGCCCCTTGCCAATGACCTGACCAAGATAGGCTCCTTCTTCCGCCGCGGCGGCAAGTGGGTCAGCGATATCGAACTGGCGGGCGAAGGCATGGACAAGGCCGTGGAGGAAATGGGCTTATGATCATCTTTCCCGCAGTCGATCTTCAGGGCGGCAAAGCCGTTCGCCTTCATCGCGGTCTGGCCGACCAGTCCACGGTTTACAACGACGACCCCGTGGCCGCCGCCATGCACTGGCAGATGCAGGGGGCCGAATGGCTGCACCTCATCGACCTTGACGGCGCTTTTCAGGGCAAAAGCGTGAACGCCAAGCTCGTCTCCGAAATAAGCGACGCCCTTGAGATACCCATCGAGCTTGGCGGCGGCGTGCGTGATGAAGACGCCGCCCGTATGTGGTTCGATGCCGGCGTGGAGCGCCTCATCATCGGCACTATGGCCCTTGAGAATCCCAAGGAATACGCCCGCCTCTGCAAGCTTTTCCCCGGTAGGATAGGCGTATCCCTCGATGCCGTGGACGGCCGCCTCAAAACGCGCGGCTGGGTCACGGATGCCGGGCTTACCATCGACGAAGTCCTGCCCCGCCTCGTGGACGACGGCACTGCCTTCATCATCTACACGGATATCGCGCGCGACGGTACGCAGTGCGGCGTGAACCTGCCCATGCTCACCCATCTGGCCAAGGTCAGCCCCGTGCCCGTGGTGGCCGCTGGCGGCGTGGCCACGCTGGACGACATCAAGGCCCTCTATCCCCTGAGCGTAGAGGCCAACCTGCAGGGCGCTATTTCCGGCCGCGCTATTTACGAGGGCACGCTCGACCTGCCCGAAGCGATGGCATGGATCAACGAACAGAAGGCCGCTCGCGCCTGACGCGTCGAACAACGCATCCGAAGCCGCCGGTATCGCAGGATATCGGCGGCTTCTTCATGGCTGACGGCTGGCTCTTTGTTTGCAACATGGCGATATCACAGCGTAAATTATCGCATCGCCAAGACATGATATTTTTCCGGAACTTGTGTATATCCTAAGGAAAAGAGGTCTTGCCGTGCAGAAACATCCTCCTCAGAAACATATCCGCCTGCTCGTGATAGAAAGCGAAGAAGAGCTTGCCGAGCAGATCTGCGCCTACCTCGAACCGCTGGGATACTATACGCTCGACCGGGCCTCGGACGGGCTGGAAGGCTGGGAAAAAGCCGTCAGCAACGAGTACGACGCCCTGCTCATCGCGGTCATACTTCCGGGCATGGACGGGCTTACCATCTGCCGCCGCCTGCGGGAAATGGGGAGCCGCATCCCTATCGTTATGATGACGCGCAGTGAATCCGTGGAAAAGCGCGTGCTCTGCCTTAACCTCGGTGCGGACGACTTCCTCATCCGCTACTTCGAGATGATGGAAATGGAAGCCCGCATCCGCGCCGTCGTCCGCCGTTCCCGCCAGCAGAACACCCCCCTTATCCTGCGCTGGGGCGGGCTTGAGCTCAACCCCTGCACGCATACGGTGCTGTGCGACGGAACGCCCCTGCATCTTCGCCCCATCTGCTTCACCATGCTGGCCTGCCTCATGCGTTCCGCCCCCGGCATTGTCACGCGGGAGGAATTGACGCGGGAAGTGTACGGCGACTCCCCGCCCGACAGCGACTCGCTCCGCACGCACATACACCTTCTGCGCCGCGCCTTGGAAAAGCAGGGGAAGCCTATCCTGCAGACGGTGACGCATGTGGGCTTCCGGCTGGAAGGCTGAGAGCCTGCGGCAAAAGGAATGCCTATGCTATTGCAAGGGATTTACGATTAGAATAAGCTGACGGCAAAGAGCCTGTACCGCAGGGCTCGCAAACAAAGAGGAGAGATTCCCATGAACAAATTTCTTGTTTCTGCCGGCCTCATGATGCTCATGGGCCTTGGCGCCGCTGCCGACGCTTTTGCCGCCGAGTACCGCCCCGCCGTTGCCGCCCACCGCGGCGCTTCCGGCTTCCTGCCCGAACACACCCTTGAAGCCAAGGCTATGGCCTATGCCATGGAGCCCGACTACATCGAGCAGGACGTTGTCATGACCAAGGACAACCATCTGGTGGTCATGCACGACTACACCCTTGATGCCAACACCGACGTGGCCAAGAAGTTCCCCAACCGTGCCCGCGCCAACGGCAGATACTACGCCGTTGACTTCACGCTTGAGGAAATCAAGAGCCTCATCGTGACCGAGCGCTTCAACCCCAAGACCGGCAAGCCCGCCTTCGAAGGCCGCTTCCCCGTGGATACCGGCATCGACTTCCGCGTTCCCACCCTGCGTGAAGAACTGGAACTCGTGAAGGGCCTGAACAAGTCCACCGGCAAGAACATCGGCGTGTACGTGGAAGTGAAGCAGCCCGCTTTCTATAAGGAAGAAGGCAAGGATATCGTGGCCGCCACCATCAAGATGCTGGACGAATACGGCTACAACAGCATGGATGCCAAGTCCATCCTTCAGATCTTCGACTACGAAGCCGTGATGAGCGCCCGTTCCAAGGGCTGGAAGGGCGAACTCTGCATGCTCGTGGAAATCTGGGACGCCCCCTACCACGACAAGAAGCGCCATGAATGGCTGCTCACCCCCGAGGGCATTGCCGAAGTCTCCAAGCAGGCTACCATCTTTGCCCCCTGGTTCTCCCACATGGCCGTGCCCACTGCCGACGGCAAGGGCTACACCATCAACAATGTTGCTGAACTCGCCCGCAAGCACGGCATGAAGGTCCATAGCTGGACCCACCGTGTGGACAAGCCCCTCAAGGGCTTCAAGGACTCCGACGCCGTTCTCGACTGCGCCTTCAAGGAACTGAAGCTCGACGGCCTGTTCTCCGACTTCTGCGGCAATGTTGTCGATTACCTGAAGAAGAACGGCCTCCGCTAAGTCTTCTTTCGGTTCTGAACCATAAGCAAAGCGCCGATCCTTCGCGGACCGGCGCTTTTGCATTAACAGCCTTCGGAGCTGAAGAGGATGGAGAGGGCGGAACAAGTCCAAAAGCCCTCCCTCCGAAAAAAGGCTTAGAACATACCGGGAAGGCGGATGCCGCCGGAGATGTTGGCCATTTCGCGTTCGAGGTTGGCGCGGCCGATGCGAACGGCTTCGTTCACGGCGGTCATCACGAGGTCCTGAAGCATTTCGTTGTCGCCGGATTCCATGACGGCCTTGTCGATCACGATGGACTTCATTTCCTGGCGGCCGTTCATCACAACCTTGACCATGCCGCCGCCAGCGGAGGCTTCCACGTCCTTTTCAGCCATTTCCTGCTGAAGACGGGCGATCTTGTTCTGCATCACCTGAGCCTGACGGAGCAGGTCGTTCATGTTCTTCATACGGTTCTCCTTGTAAGGATGGGCGCAAGGCCCTTGTTTTGCGAATTAACGGCTGGAAGTACAGCGCACCAGTATGGCGTCGTATTCATCCTGAAAAAGCTTGACCACAGGATGCCGACTCATTTCTTCCTTTATTTCCGCTTCGGTGCGCACGATTTTCTGCGGCGCCCGGAAGACGGGCTGGAGCGGCCTTCCTGCCCATGCAGAGGCGAGGGCTTCCAGCATACGAAGCTTCTCCGGCCTCTGCATCTGCTGGCCTATGACCTGCGAGAAGGGCTGGAGCACAAACCAGTCGCCGCGCACTTCACCCGTGAACTGCCGGAGCATGGGGATGGGTATCTCGGCGCTGTCTTCACACGAGGCCAGGAAGGATTCCCACGTCAGCGAAGCGTCCACGGGCAGGCTTTTCCAATCGCCGGATGCACTGCGGGGCGCGGCTTGAGTTTCAGCAGTTTTCCCGTTGTCCGTCAAGGGTTTCGGGGAAAAAGAACGGGGCTGGGCCGCTGGCTGCACAAAAGCTCGTTCTTCCGGCAGTTCCGCCTTCTTCGGCGGCTGGAAGGCCGGGGCAGGGCGCTGGAATGTCGGTTTTGCCGAAGCGCGCTCCTGCGGGGCAGGGGCGGCGAAGGGGCGCGGAGCCTGTGGCCGGGGAGGGACGGCAGGGCGCGGAACAGGGCTTACGAAGGCCGGTTCCGGGATGCCGTCATCCTCGAAAGGGCGTGTAGCGTCCTGCTCATAGGCGTCCACCGGGATATCGTCCAGAGGCGGTTCGTTGCCGGGCTCGGAAGCGGGCGCGGCAGGGTGGGGCGCGGAGACCGGCGGCGTAAAGGAGGATGGGCGCGGCGCGGCAGGCCGTGCCGGGGCCGCTTCACGGGGAGCAGGGGCGGGCGCGGCGGCGGGCCGGGCTTCCCCCGTGGCAGGTATAGCGCCCAGCTCGTCGAGGGGAAGCAGGCGCGGCAGCATGGCAAGGTTCAGAAGAAGGAGCTCAAGGCCGGCGGAGGGCTCAAGGCTGGTGAGGATGCGGCGCTGGGAATCCAGCGTCATCTGCCATGCGGCGTGGATATAGGTCAGCGAGAAGCGTGCGGCGATATCCGCAAGGCGGTCGCGTTCCGACTGGGGCAGATCCAGCTCCTGCGCGGCATCGCGCCCGGCCTGCTTGATAAGGAAAAGGTCGCGCCACAGGCTTCCCAGTTCACGCAGGAAGAAGCCCATGTCCGCCCCCTGCGCCAGAAGTTCGCGCACCAGAACCGTGATGCCCGTGGTGTCGTGGGAAGCCAGCGAAGAAAGCAGGCGGTCCATCACTTCCTGCCCGGCAAGGCCCAGCACTTCGCGGGCCATGCGGGCCGTGAGCGCTTCGCCGGGGGCACAGCCCAGCGCCAGCACCTGCCCGAGCAGGCTCATGGAATCGCGCACGGAACCGGCGGCGCGGCGGGCGATGAGGTGGGCGGCTTCCTGTTCGAAGGGGCGGCCTTCACGGTCGAGGATATGGCTGATATGCGCTTCCAGCGTGGCTTCGGGTATCTGCCGGAACACGAAATGCTGACAGCGGCTTACGATAGTAACCGGGAACTTGTGCTGTTCCGTAGTGGCCAGAATGAAGGTCACGCGCGCCGGGGGTTCTTCCAGCGTCTTGAGCAGGGCATTGAAGGCTTCCTTGGTGAGCATATGCGCTTCATCTATGATGAAGACCTTGTAGCGGCCTTCCAGCGGCGCATAGCCCACGGCGTCGCGCAGGCGGCGGATATCGTCGATGCCTCGGTTGGACGCGCCGTCTATCTCCACCACGTCCACAAAAGAGCCCTGCGTGATGCGGCGGCAGGCCTCGCACTGGTTGCAGGGTTCGCCCGTGGGGGCGTGCTCGCAGTTCAGGGCCTTGGCAAAGATACGGGCAATGGTGGTTTTGCCCACGCCGCGCGTGCCGCTGAGCAGATAGGCCGGGGCCACGCGGTCTTCCCGGGCGGCGCGGGAAAGTATGGACTTCACCATGTCCTGCCCGACCACTTCGGCGAAAGTCTGCGGGCGGTACAGAGCCGCCAGAGAAGCGTTTGCTGCCATAGGATATCCTGTGCGTCCTGCGCTGTTTTAATGCGGAAAATCGCAGAAAAGTTTACTTCCTGCGGCCATTGCGGTCAAGGGGGCGGAGGGCCGCGCACGAGTGCATGGGGCAGGGCGGCCATACGTGCCGGGTAAGCCCCCAAGCGCGTAGGGGGCCAGCATGAAATTTGTCCCTTTACTCTGCGGGAATTAATGTTTATTTAATGTCTGTCCCGCTTTGAGCCGTACGGCGTGGCGGGAAATGGTCTTCTGATTCTGTCAGTCGGCCCTCCGAACGGGGGCGCAATGGTTTCGACGGGGATGCTGGAAGCCATGGTTGCAGGTCGAGGCGCCGCTGGCCTCGTTAAAAGCGGCATCAAAGTAATTGCCAACAACGATTACGACTACGCCTACGCTGCCTAAGCGCAAGGCACCCTGACGACCTCGGTCGTCACGCCGGAGCGGCTGAAGCCTGATACGCCGCCGAGGTGTCAAACCCATTGGGCTGGTTCGCGCCTTTTCCTCCCGGGGCGCGGGCGAGGAGCTTACGGCAGGATAACTGAAGGAAGCCCGTCTGCGGGCATCTCCCGAGGCGAAAACCCGTACGCAGACTAAACCTGTAGAGGCCTTGCGTGGACCTTTCTCGGACGGGAGTTCGACTCTCCCCGCCTCCACCAAAAGTCGATAAAACTCAATATGTTATTGAGTGAAAATCTTGCTCCCGATGTGCATCACCTCCGTGTTACGCATCGGGAGCATGGCTTATACGTCAATCGCTCTATTTCTTTACGATAAAAACGTATCAAGCCTTCCACAGAAAATTCCCTTCCCCGAAGCTCTCCCTTCAATCATCTCTCCCAAGGAGTCATCATGTCGAAACTGCGTATCGTGTTCATGGGAACGCCGGATTTTGCGGCGGCGGTGCTGAAGGAAGTAGCCGCGTGGGAAGGCGGTGAGGTTATCGCCGTCTATACCCAGCCCGACCGGCCTGCCGGGCGCGGCAAGAAGCTCAAGGCCTCGGCCACCAAGGAACTGGCCCTTGAGCTGGGCTATCCTGTGTATCAGCCCAAGAACTTCCGCGACGGTGCCGACGTGGCCGCGCTGGCCGCCCTTGAGCCTGATGTGCTGGTCGTGGCCGCCTATGGCCTGCTTCTGCCCCAGCGCGTGCTCGATATCCCCAAATTCGGGCCGTACAACGTTCACGGTTCTCTTCTGCCGCAGTATCGCGGCGCGGCCCCCATCCAGCGCGCCGTGATGAACGGCGACCGGGTCTCCGGCGTGACCATCATGAAGATGGAAGCCGGGCTCGATTCCGGCCCCATGCTCCTCCAGCAGGCCGTGAGCATCGAACCCGAAGACACGACGGGCTCGTTCTTCGACGTGCTTGCCGAACACGGGGCAAAACTCATGGTCGGCGCTCTGGGCATGATAGCCGAGGGCAGGGTGGCCTTCGTTCCCCAGAACGAGGAGCTCGTGACCCACGCCGCTAAGATCTCGCCTGAGGAAGAATGGGTGGACTGGAGCATGGACGCCAAGCGCATCCATAATATCATCCGCGGCCTCACCCCTGTGCCCGGCGCCAAGAGCGTTCTGCGTATCGAAGGCAAGGAAGACCTAGCCCTGCGCATCGAGCCCGGCCAGCCTGTGGAGCAGGGCAGTGACGCCGCCCCCGGAACCGTGCTGGGCATGGATGGGGACGCCCTGCTCGTTGCCTGCGGCAGTGGTGCGTACCGTGTGACCAGCCTGCGCCCGGCAGGCAAGTCCACCATGAGCGCGAAGGACTTTTTCAACGGTCGCCTGCGCGGCCTGTCCGCCCCCTACGGTGTGCTTGGCGGGAAATAAGCGTTCTCCCAAAGAAAGAAGGGCGGTTCTGGTGTAAAAACAGACGACTGCCCTTTTTTCGCATCAGAATGGCCTCAGAGAAAAAATATGCCGAATCGTGAACCGTCCATCGAAAAAATAAAAAAAACGCCCCAGAATCGACGCTCCAAAACGGCGAGAGAAGCGGCGCTCGATGTTCTGCACACGCTTTTTCAGGAGCCTGACGACTGTACGCCCCTTCCTGTCGTGCTTTCCCGTGCCGTTCAAAGCGCAGGGCTCGACGCACGCGATGCCGCCTTGCTTTCCGAGCTGACCTTCGGCGTTCTTCGGCGGCACACTCTGCTCGACGTCCTGCTGGACTCCTTCCTCAAAAAGCCGGGCGCTCTGTCGGCACAGGTGCGAATGCTCCTGCGCCTCGGCATGTACGAATTGCTGTTCATGGACGGCATCCCGGCCAGAGCCACGGTCAGCGAACTGGCAGGGCTGGCACGGCGGCGCTTTGGTCAGGGAGTGGGCGGACTGGTGAACGGCGTCCTGCGTTCGGCCGACCGCGAGACAGAACGCCTGCACGCCAAGCTCCGCGAGGCCGATCCTGCGCTGGCGGCCTCTGTGCCTGCGTGGCTGATGAACCTGTGGGAAAAACAGTACGGGCAGGCAGAAGCAGAACGCTTTGCCCTCAATACGCTTGCTCAGGCCGCGCCCTGCTGGCGCATTAACATGAGCCGTGAGGATGCGGAAAAACAGCGTGAGCGCTGGCTGGCGCTCGGCTATGCCCCCGTGGGGCGATGCGGATTCACAAGCCACGGCCTGAAAAAAGTGCGCGAAGGAGCAGAGGCAGAACAGCGGGAATTAGCAGAGCTGGAAGAGCAGGGCGCGCTTACTCGGCAGGGCATCTCTTCCCAGCTTGTGGCGGAGTTCGTAGCGGAATGGATAGCCCGCGATAACGAACTGGCCCACGCGGAACTGTGGGACGCCTGCTGTGGGCGCGGAGGCAAAACGACTGCCCTGCTCGAAAAAGGGGTGAAGGTCACACTGGCCAGCGACCCGGCTCAGTTCCGCCTGAATGAATTGAAGAACGCCGTGGCGCGCCTCGCCCTGCCTGAACCTCGCACCGTATGCGCGGCAGAGCAGGATGTACCCGCTTCCTATCCTCTAATCCTTCTTGATGTTCCTTGCAGCGGCACGGGCACGCTCGGGCGCGCCCCGGAACTCCGCATACGCCTGACCCCGGAAAAGCTGAATGAAGCGGAGCGGCTTCAGGCCTCCATCCTTGGGGATGCGTGGGGCAAACTGCAGGCTGGAGGCCTCCTTTTCTACGCGACCTGTGCCCTGAACAAAAAAGAAAACGAAAGGCATATCAAGAACTTCCTTGCAGGGCGCGAGGACGCAGCACTCTGCGAACAGCGCCTTTTCCTGCCGGAACTTCCGGGGCACGATGCCTTGTTCCTTGCCGTACTGAAAAAGCAAAGCGTACGGTAATCCCCTGAAAGCAAACGCATAAAACGAGGGCGGCGTTCTCGAACCAAGTTCGGGAGCGTCGCCCTCGTTGCGTATGGAGAAAAGCGGGAGAACGCCCTCCCAACCGTACTTATCCTTCCGCGTTTATTCCCAGAAGCGCCATGATGCGGGCAAGCTCTTCGGGAGAGGCGTAGGGTATCTGGATGCGCCCCTTGGTTTCAGAGCCGGAAATCGTAGCTCTGGTTCCGCTGTTCTGGCGGAGAAGGTTCTGCAGGTCTTTGAGCGCTTGCGGCTTGGGAGCTCTGGGGGACTGGGGAGCGGCGCTCTGCCCGGCCTGCGGAAGAAGCTTTTCGGGCAGTCTGCCCGTACGCTTGCAGGTATCGGCGGCGGCTTCCGCTTCACGCACCGAAAGATGCTGTTCCACGATGGCGGCATAGAGTTCGCCGCGCAGGTTCACATCGCTGACGGAAAGCAGAGCGCGGGCATGGCCAGCCGTGATGTCGCCCCTCACAAGTCCTTCCTGAAAAGACGGGGGGAGCTGGAGCAGGCGCAGGGAGTTTGCCACGGCAGAGCGGCTTTTGCCGAGCTGTTCCGCAAGGGCTTCCTGACTGAGGCCGTAGGCTTCGCGCAGGGCCTGCAGCGCTTCGGCCTCTTCGAGCGGGTTGAGGTCTTCGCGCTGAAGGTTCTCCACAAGGGCAACGGTCATGGCCTCCTTGTCGGAGTATTCCGTCACGATGACAGGAACTTCAGTAAGGCCGGCCAGTTTGGCGGCACGCCAGCGGCGTTCACCGGCCACAATCTCATAGCGCTGGGGCATGCCGGGAAGCTGGCGCACGAGCAGGGGCTGGATAACGCCCTGATTCCTGATGGAGGCGGCAAGTTCGGCAAGCGCGGCGTTATCGAAGACCTTGCGGGGCTGATGCTTGCCCGGGACAAGCTGGGTGAGGGCGAGTTTTCTGGTCTCTTCACTGCTGTTTTCAGGAAGAGAGCTGAGAAGGGAGCCAAGGCCACGGCCAAGTCCGCGCTCAGTGATATTCATAGGGGCCTCGTGTGTTCAGCGATGTTGGGTTGTCCGGCGGCGGTAGGGAAGCCGCCGCCGGAGTCGGCTTTGCGCAGAGCCCGCGGCTGGTAGTTGGCCGGCAAAGCACTGAGGGGAAACAGGTTACGGGCGCGCCGTCTTGTGCACGACCTCTCGGGCAAGTTCAAGATAGGCTTCCGCGCCTTTGGACTTGATATCGTAATGCAGGATGGATTTCCCGTGGCTGGGGGCTTCAGAGAGGCGCACGTTGCGGGGTATGACCGTTTCAAACATATGCTTGGGGAAGCACCGTTCCGCCTCGGCCTTCACCTGACGGGCAAGCTTGTTGCGGGAATCGTACATGGTGAGCAGGACGCCAAGGATCTGAAGTTCTTTGTTCAGGCGCTTGCGAACCTGCTCGTAGGTATGCAGAAGCTTAACTATGCCTTCCAGTGCAAAGAATTCGCATTGCAGAGGGATGAGAATCTCATGCGCCGCGCAGAGCGTGTTCACGGTGATAAGCCCCAGCGAGGGCGGGCAGTCGAGTATGATATAATCGTAATCGTTGGCAACACTGCCCAGAAGTTCGGCCAGATAGAACTCGCGGGCCATTTTATCCACAAGCTCTATTTCGATGCCCACCAGATCCGTGCTCGAAGGCAGAAGGGTAAGGTAGGGCATGGCCGTCGGCAGAAGCGTTTCTTCTAGCGTAGAAGTACCGCAAAGCGCCGTGTAAAGATTGCGAAAGAGGTTCTGCTGATCGAAGCCGAGAGAACTGGTGGAGTTGGCCTGAGGATCGCAGTCCACAAGGAGCACTCTGTTCTCCATGATGGCGAGAGATGCGGAGAGGTTGACCGAAGTTGTGGTCTTACCAACGCCGCCTTTCTGGTTCGCAACTGCGATGATTCTTGCCAAAGCAGGCCTCCTTTCGGGATGTCTTGGAACTTTCATACCCGCCGAAACGAGGAAAAGCAAGAAATGTTTCACGTGAAACAGGGGTAAACTTTTCTGTAGAGGGGTGTTTCACGTGAAACATAGGCATGAAAAAAGCCCCGCGAGGAGTCACGGGGCTTGGCAATCGGGAAGAGGCCAGTGCTGTTTTCGAGGCATCAATGCCCGGAAATATTGTACTTCTTAAGCTTGTACTGCATGAGACTGCGGGAAATCCCCAGAAGTTCCGCCGCATGTGCCTGCACGAAATCGGCACGGATGAGCGCCCTCCGGATGAGGGCGGCCTCGATGCGGTCAAGCGTGTCTGTAAGGTTCAGTTCGACCGGGAGAAGATCGACAGCGCTTTTGAACTGCGATTCTTCGCCCCGAATCTCCGGCGGAAGATCGTCCACGCCGATGACGCTATCGGCAACCATCACCATACAGCGTTCCAGAATATTCTGAAGCTGACGAATATTGCCGGGCCAGTCGTAACCGGTAAGGTAATTCTGCGCCTCGATACTGAAGCTTTTGAGCGGGATGCCGTTGTCTTCCGCTATCTTTTCCCCGAAGTGGGCGATAAGGAGCGGGATATCCTCCCGGCGTTCGCGCAGAGGAGGAATGGGGATCTGGACGACGTTCAGCCGGTAGAAGAGGTCTTCACGGAACGTCCCTTCCTCCACCATTTTAACAAGGTCGCGGTTCGTGGCCGCCACCACGCGGATATCCACACTGATGCTTTCCGTGCCGCCAACGCGCTCGAAAACACGTTCCTGAAGCACACGGAGAAGCTTGACCTGCAAATCCATGCTCAGTTCGCCAACTTCGTCCAGAAAGAGCGTGCCGTGGTCGGCCTGCTCGAAGCGGCCGCGCCGTGTGGCAACGGCCCCGGTGAAGGAGCCCTTCTCGTGCCCGAAAAGTTCGCTTTCCAGAACGCCGGAGTTGAAGGCCATGCAGTTCACGGAAACGAAGGGGCCTTCCTTGCGCGGAGAACTGAAGTGGATGGCACGGGCAACAAGCTCTTTGCCTGTACCGGATTCGCCCGTGATGAGCACGGTAGAGCGGCTCTGCGCAACGCGATCGACGATGGAAAGCGTGTCGCGTATGGCCTTGGAACGGCCGATGATATGATGCGTGCTGTAGCGCTCTTCAAGGCTTTCCTGAAGGATCTTATACTGCCGGTGCGCCTTGGAAAGCTCCACGGCGTTATGCACGGAAAGCAGCATTTCGTCGTTGGCAAAGGGCTTGGTGATATAATCGAAGGCGCCGTAGCGCATCGCTTCCACAGCGCTTTCGATGCTGCCGAAGGCCGTCATGATGAGCACGGGAAGCTGGGGCCACGACTTCTTGACGCGCTGGAGAACTTCCTTTCCGCTCAGTTTCGGCATCTTCATGTCGGTGATGACCACATCGACCTCGGATTCTTCGAGGAAATGCAGGGCCATTTCAGGATCGCTGAGGGCCGTTACCTCGTAGCCGGCATCGGCAAGCAATGCCTGCATGACCATGAGGTAGTTTTTCTCGTCGTCGATGACCAAAATACGGGAGGTATCACTCATGGGTGCTTCCTTCGTGTGTTTCAGGCATGGCCTTGGGGAATTCTATGCGGATGAGCGCGCCGCCTTCCGGGCTGTTCGAAAGCTTCATCGTGCCGCCGTGCGATTCTATGATGGCCCGAACGATAGGCAGGCCCAGCCCGGTTCCGCTGTCCTTGGTGGTAAAGAAGGGGTCCATAGCCTTGTTCAGGGCTTCTTCGGCAAAGCCTGGGCCGGTGTCGCGGAAGGTCAGCCATGTTCTGCCGGAATCGTCCGTGCCGCCGCTGATGAAAATCCTGCCCTCTCCGTCCAAGGCCTGCTGGGCATTGGCAAGAATATTATAGAAGGCGCGGTACAGCAGGTCGCGGTCGCCAAGCACAGCGAGGTCTTCCGCTACGTCGATATGCACTTCCGCACCGCTTCTCTGGAATTCTGCGCCCAGAAAGGCCATTGCCTGATCGATGACAAGGCGAAGCGCAACCTGATCCCGGCGCGGCTGGCGCGGGCGGGCGTAGTCGAGAAAATCGTTGACCGTCGTTCCAAGGCGGCAGGACTCGTCGTAAATAGCCGTGAGCATGGCCTGCGTCATGGCGTCTTCGCTTTTATGCCGCCGGAGCAGAAATTCGGAGCTGGAACGGATGATGCCGAGGGGATTGCGTATCTCGTGGGCGATGGAAGCGACCATGCGGCCCATGCTGGCCAGCTTTTCCGCCTGATGGAGCTGGGATTCAAGCTGGCGATTGCGGGCCATGCGGCGTTCAAGGGTATCTTCGGCCTTGCGGGCTACGAACTGGAGAAGGAAGAACAGGATGAAGGTGGACACCGCAAAACTGCCGAGGATGAGCCATTGCGAGCGGATGGCGCTCCTGTACTGGGCAGTGATATCCTGAACGATCTCAAGCACGCCGAGAACAGGCATAGCGTCGCTGTGGAGGCGCAGTTCCTTGAAGTCGCTGTCGATGGTCAGCGGAAAAATGGTACGCAGAAGAAGGGAGCCGTTTTCAAGCGAAGGCGTGAGAAGGGCCTGCGCAAAGGGAACGGCAGAAATGACATCGAAATGATGGGGCTTGCCCTTGAAGACAAGGGGAACGCCTTCGGTAGAAAGATCCGTACGCCGCACTTCCCGCGAGTCCATGGAGTACAGGATGGTGTAGTGCGAATCGAAAAGTCTGACGGATTCAAGCTGAAGGCCGTGGACCTGCGATTTGATAACGTCATCCAGAAGTTTGTACTGCGCCGGGTCGCCAAGGGAGACCCGCCCTGAGGCATAGGTCACAGGCAGGGTAAACTTGCGGAATATTTGGCGGTTCATGTTGTCAGCCAGCAGAAGCGCGTATTCCTGCTGGCTTTCGAGCACGGTGCTCGTCATGGTGCGGCCGATGAAGAGCGAAAGAATGACGCTGGAGCCCAGAATAAGCACCAGAGAAATGTACGAGAAGAATTTCGCCAGATTGAACGGGAGCCTGTAGTCCGCGTGGCTCTGACCTGCGTCTTCCATGTCGGCCTCTTTACAGAAAGGAAGGGGGAGGCATGGCCTCCCCCAGTAGGATTAGAATTCCATGTTCACCGAGGGGATGTCGGTGAAGGCGGCAAGGCGGGCGGCGTCCGCTTCCGTGCCAGCCATGCCGAGGCGGGCGCGGGCCAGCTTCTTGCCGTTTTCCACGGCAGGCTGGTCAACAGGGTTGATGCCCATGAGCCAGCCGGTGAAGATGGTGGCGGCTTCAAGGAGCATCATCATCTTGCCGGCGGATTCAGCGCTGGAATCGGCCATGTCGAGATGCACAGTGGGCACATCCTTCTCGGCCAGCGTGGCGCGGGTGGCGATGGTTTCGGCTTCGAGCACATCACCGAAGGTCTGGCCGCTCAGGTACTGCCACTGGGCAGGCACTTCGGCGGGGATAGGCAGAATGCTCTTATCGGCAGGAGAGCTGACAAAGAGGCAGATCTTGTCCTTGGGGCCGTCGAGGAACATCTGAAGCAGGGAGTGCTGGTCGGTCACGCCGGTAGCGGGGATGGGCTGAGTACCCTTGCCGTCCTTGCCGAGGCTTTCGGCCCAGAGCTGGCAGAACCAGGGGCCGAAGGTGGCCCAGGAGGGGATGTAGCAGAAATAGATGACCTGGCTCTTGCCGGCTTCGGACATCTGGTAGGCCCAGCGGGCGAGCTTCCAGGCGGGATGGTCGAGCAGGGCTTCAGGGTTCTGGGCAAGGGGGCGGCCAACGCTCATGGCGCCCTTCAGAAGGCCCTTCCAGTCCATACCCATGAACACGGCGGGAACCATGCCCACAGCGGAAAGCACGGAGTAGCGGCCGCCAAGGTTGTCCGGCACGGGCATGGAGCGGATGCCGTACTTGTTGACTTCTTCGCGCAGGGGGCCCTTCACGGTGTCCGTCACCATGAAGAGGTGATCCTTCCACGTATCGGGCAGCATCTTCTGGAGCCAGGGCAGGACGATAAGGTACTGCGTCATGGTTTCGATAGTACCGCCGGACTTGCTGATGACCACCACAACGGTCTCTTCGGGAACCAGCTTTTCAAGATGGTTCTCCAGCCAGTCGGGATCGACGTTGTCGGCTATCCACAGGCAGGGGCCGTCGTAATTGGGGCGATCCTGACCGGGAGCGAAGGCACGCTGAAGGGCGCGGGGGCCGAGGGCGGAACCGCCGATGCCCAGAAGCAGCATATGCTTGAAGCCGCGCAGGAAGGATTCGTGCTCTTCAAGCTGGGCTATCATCTCTTCGGCAAAGGGAAGGCCGAGGAAGGGAAGGACAGGAAGTTCGTTCTTGAGCTGGTCAATGAACTTGGCGTCATCGGAAGGCTTGTCGGCAACGCCGCCGAGCCACGCGTGGGCCCAGTCGAGTTTGGACTGATTCATAGTGATACCATCCTGAAAAGGGGTTAATTATAGAGAGCTTCCTTCATGAGGCGCAGCGCGTCCATGAGGATTTCGTCCGCAACAGCGTAGGAAAGGCGTATGCAGTTCGGGTCGCCGAAGGCTTCGCCGGGCACACAGGCCACATGCGCCTTTTCGAGCAGATAGGTACACATGGCCGTGGAGTCGGGAATCTCGGGCGTGTACAGGGCGCTCACATCAGGGAAAAGGTAGAACGCGCCCGCAGGCTTGGCACAGATGACGCCGGGCCATGTGGAAATCTCTTCCATCGCCATGTCGCGGCGGCGGATGAAGGACTGGCGCATCTCGTCAACGCAGTCATACGAGCCGTCGAGCGCGGCCACACCGGCCTTCTGGGCTATGGAGCAGATATGCGAGGTCATATGCCCCTGAAGCTTGGAACACTGCTTGATGAGGTCTTCATGGGCAAGGGTGAAGCCCACGCGCCAGCCCGGCATGGCAAAAGCCTTGGAAAGGCCGTTGAGAACGGCTATCTTCTCGGGGAATTTCTGCCACCATTTGGCCGTGCTCACGGGCTTGCCGTCGAACACGAGCTGGTCGTAGATCTCGTCGGCCAGCACGAAGATATCACGCTCGAAGCACCACTGCACCATGGCATCGACTTCTTCCTGAGAATAGACAGCGCCCGTGGGATTGGAGGGCGTGTTCAGGATGAGCATCTTCGTCCGGGGGGTGACGGCCTTTTCAAGGTCGCTCACATCGATGTGGAAGGCACGCGAGGAATCGGCCTTCACCAGAACGGGATTGCCCCCGGCAAGGCGTATCAGATCGGGGTAGCTGGTCCAGTAGGGCGTGGGCAGAAGCACATCGTCGCCCTCGTTGAGCAGGACCATGAGGGTATTGGCCAGCGACTGCTTGCCGCCCGTGGTGATGATGACGTTCTCGGGCTTCGCGTCCACGTCGTACTGCCGCTTGAAATAGTGGCATACGGCCTGACGGAATTCCATGATGCCGTTCACAGGCGTATATTTGGAGAAATTCTCGTCTATGGCCTTTTTCGCCGCCTCGCAGATATGGGCAGGCGTGGGGGCATCGGGCTCGCCCACGGCAAGGCTGATGACCTGTATGCCCTTGGCCTTCAGCTCGAGAGCCTTGGTGTTCACGGCAAAGGTGGCGGAAGGCGCCAGCAGTTTCATTCTTTCGGCAAATTTCATGGTTGCAGATCCTGTTGGAGATGAGCGATAAAAGCCGCAGACCAGAACAAAACTCTATCAAGTTCAAAGAGGCCTGTAAATTGATGAATGGAGCTCTTCTGAAATATCCTGACGGCTGCCGCATCGGGCGCTTCATAAAACGGGAAAAGCGATTTTTCGTATCCGTAGAGCTGGATGGGCAGGAAGTGCAGGCCCACACCAACAATACCGGGACCATGCTCGGCCTGCTGAGGCCGGGCGCGCCTGTCCTGCTTTCCCCGGCCGCCAATCCCGAGCGCAAGCTGAAATGGACGGTGGAAGCGCTGGGGCAGGGCGAAGGGAACGGCTTCTTCTGGGTGGGCGTCAATACGTCCATGCCGAACCGCCTTCTTGAAGCCTTCTTCAAAGCGGGGCTCCTGCCGTGGGCTAGAGGCTATGAGAAACTGAAACGCGAAGCCGTGAACGGAGAGAGCCGCCTTGACGGGCTGTTCACCGGGTCGAAGCTCCCCGACTTATGGGTGGAGTGCAAGAACGTGACGCTGGTGGAAGACGGAGAGGCCGCCTTCCCCGACGCCGTGACGTCGCGCGGGGCCAAGCACCTGCAAACGCTGATGCGCCTGAAAGCCGAAGGCGCACGCGCCGCCATGCTCTACGTCATCCAGAGGCCGGACGGGAAATGCTTCCGGGCCGCCGACTACATCGACCCGGCCTATGCCGAAGCCCTCGCGGAAGCCTCAGCCGCCGGGGTGGAAATCTATCCCGTGGTTGCCGAAGTGAGGGAAGACGGCATCTGCTATGGGGGAACATTGCCGTATCAGCCATGAAGGAAATAGCCCTTTGAAAGAAAAGGGCTTTTTTCATGGTGCAGAACGTCCTTCTCTGGCAGGATAGGCGGAAAAGGAGGTGCGCATGGCTGACATTTTCGAAGACAGCTTTCTGAGGACGGAAGACGGCCTGAACCTGCATCTTCGCCGCGACATACCGCACAGGCCGCGGGCGCTTATCCTTCTTCTCCATTCCCTTGGGGAACACAGCGGGCTCTACAGCGCCGCAGCGGCCCGGCTGAACAAGGCGGGCTACGGCGTCTATCGCCTCGATTTCCGGGGGCATGGCCGCTCCGACGGGCCGCGCGGCGACGTGCAGAACTTCGAGGATTATCTGCGGGATACCGATACCGCCGTGGAATATGCCCGAAGGGCGTTTCCCGGGCTTGCGCTCATCCTTCTGGGGCACAGCATGGGCGCACTGGTGGCGGCGTCCTACGCCGTGGCGTTCCCGGGCAAGGTGGACGGGGAAGTGAGCACCTGCGGCGCACTGCGCATGATCCCGGCTCTGGAATTCCTGCGCGGCTGTTCCCGGCATACGCACAGTGAACGCGGGGACGAACGCTTTTCCCTTCTCCTGCCGAAGAGACAGGAGGCGGACAGCTGGCAGGACGACAGGCAGAGGCTGGATTCCGTGACCGTCCGCCTTGCTGGCAAGGTGTGGATACAGGGGGCGGACTGGTTCGCCCCGCGCATGAAGGAGCTGACAACGCCCCTGCTCATCCTGCATGGCGAGGACGACAGCCTTGTGCCGCCGGAGATATCGCGCTGGTTCTACGAAGGCGTCTCCTCGCAGGACAGGCGTCTGCTCCTGTACCCTGCGCAGGGCCACAGCCTGCTGAAGGAAGACGGGGAAGCCCTCGACGATATCATAGCATGGCTGGATACGCACCGGCATAGTGAGCAAGGCCCGGCCACGACGCGCTGAGGCGTTACCAGCCTGCGGCCTGCCCGTCGCTTCTGGGGTCGGTCCCGCCCTGCATGACGCCGTTCTCGTGCAGGAGAATAGCCCCGGCATGGCCCATGATGTCGATGTAATCCTCAACGACTTTCACGGGATGGCCTCGCCTTGCCAGTTCTTCCGTCACGGCGGAAGGCACACGGCCTTCTATCTTGACATCGTTGGAGGCGGCTCCCCACGAGCGGCCATAAAGCCAGCGCGGCGCGGAAACGGCTTCCTGCGGCGAAAGCCCGAAGTCAACGATGCGCGTGACCAGCGCGGCCTGCGTCTGCGGCTGGCCCTCCCCGCCCATGCTTCCATAGATGAGCCACGGGCACCCTTCCTTGAAGAGCATGGCAGGGGTAAGCGTGTGAAAGGTGCGTTTGCCGGGCATGAGGCAGTTCACATGGGCCGGATCGAGCGAGAAATACGAGCCGCGATTCTGAAGCAGAACACCCGTTCCCCGGGGGACGATGCCGGAACCGAAATCGTGGAATATGCTCTGGATGAGGGAGACGCAGTTGCCGTCCCTGTCGGCCGTGCCGAGCCAGACCGTGTCCCCCTTGGGTTCGAGCAGGGCTTTCGGGCCGGAAGCCTTCGCCATGTCGATACGGGCGGCCTGAGCCTGCCCGTGTTCCTTAGAAAGCAGGCGATTCAGGGGGATATCCGCAAAATCAGGGTCGGTAAGGTAGGCGTCGCGGTCGAGGAAGGCTTCCTTGGTGGCCTCGATGATGGCGTGATAATAGTCCGCCGTGCCTTCTCCCAAGGCTCTCACATCGAAATTATTCAGTATGTTGAGTATAGCAAGGGACGCCATACCCTGCGAGTTCGGCGGGCAGTTATAGGCCGTCAGGCCGCGATAGCCAACGGAAATGGGTTCCTGCCAGTCGGCATGATGCAGGGCGAAATCCTCCAGGGAAAGCAGGCCTCCGTTCTGCTCCATGTCTTCCGCTATGGCTCTGGCAATGCTCCCTTCATAGAATTCCCGCGCCCCATGCTCCGCAATGAGGGAGAGTGTTCGGGCAAGGTCGGGCTGGCGCAGGATATCGCCCACGCGGAGCGGGCCGCCTTCCTTCAGAAAAATGCGGGAGAATTCCGGGAAGCGCTGAAGACAGCGGTACTCCATGTCGTTCGGGTCGGTATCGATGCTGGTCCAGCGGGCCAGAGACGTGCTCACGGGGCAGCCGTACTGCGCATAGGCAATGGCGTCGTCGAGCAGTTCGGCCCACGAGAGCGTCGAGCCAAGAAGCTCGCGGCTGAACCTGTGGGCCTCGTCCCAGCCGGAGACAGCCCCGGGTACGGTGTTCGCCGCCAGCCAGCCGTGAGGGGGAATTTTATTGATGCCCTGAGAGCGATAGAAATCGATGCTGG
This sequence comes from Mailhella sp., assembly GCA_017408905.1. Taxonomy (GTDB): domain Bacteria; phylum Desulfobacterota; class Desulfovibrionia; order Desulfovibrionales; family Desulfovibrionaceae; genus Mailhella. Next base: position 22,638 of record JAFQTU010000034.1, read on the forward strand.
CCTTCCGGGCCGCGCGCCCGCTGGCGTTCAGCGCCCTCACTTCGCCCGTGCGGCCATTGCTGATGAGCCAGAAGCTGTCGCCCCCCGGGGTACACATCTGCGGATAGACCACGGCAAGCACGGCGGCCGAGGCGATGGCGGCATCCACAGCGTTGCCTCCCTTGCGCAGTATGGCAAGCCCGGACTGCGTGGCCAGATGATGCGGTGCTGTTACCATGCCGTTCATGGCAAGAGGATTCGTTCCCTGAGAGACCGTGGCGCAGTATTTTTGTTCAGCTTCCATGGCGAACTCCGACTTCACAGATTCTTTCCCCTACTGTGCCAGAAGCCGGGACATAAAAAAAGAGCCTGCCGGAGCAGACTCTTCCTTAAGTCGGAATAATTGAACGTCTTTGAAAGATGGGAGGGGGCAGGGGGAGGGAAGGAAAGCTTTCTACAGAACGTTTCCTTCCCTCCCCCTGCAAAATCCTACTCGTCGATTTCCCTCGTGTACTTGCACTTCGGGTTCGGGCAGGCGATATGGCGACCCTTTCCCCTGCCGGATTTGATGACGAGGATGGGGGAATCGCACTGCGGGCAGTGTTCGGCCACGGGCCAGTCCCACACGGCGAAGTCGCAGTTCGGGTACTGGTCGCAGGAATAGAATATCTTGCCGCGCTTGGAGCTTTTTTCCACAAGGGACCCCTTGCCGCACTTGGGACAGGCCACGCCCGTGGAATAGGGGGCGGCGTAGTCGCATTCCGGGTAGTTGGCACAGCTCAGGAAGCGGCTTCCCGTGCGGGACTGCTTGAGGATGACGTCGCCGCCGCACTTGGGGCAGGTCCCGACTTTCTGGTGTTCTTCCTTCGGGCGTTCCTGGGGCTGTATCTGCCCCTTTTCGTCGCGGGTAAAGTTGGTGGTGTAGCGGCATTCGGGGTAGCCGGTACAGGCAAGGAATTCACCGCTCTTGCCGAATTTCACCACAAGGGGCTTGCCGCATTCGGGGCAGGGCACATCGGTATTGAGCCCGCCCTTGACCGGGGCCATGTTCTTGGCGGCGGCCTGAAGCGTGGGGTCGAAGTCGGCGGCGAAATCCTTCATCAGGGCCACCCAGCCAAGGTCGCCGTCGGCCACCTTGTCCAGATTGCTTTCCATCTCGGCGGTGAAGCCCACGTCCATGAGCTTGGCGAAATGGTCGCGGAGCTGGGAGCACACCACGTTGCCGAGATCGGTAGGCGCGAAGTGCTTGTCTTCGATGCGCACGTATTCGCGTTCCTGAATGGTGGAAATGATGGTCGCGTAGGTGGAGGGGCGGCCTATGCCCAGCTCTTCCAGCTCGCGCACAAGGGAAGCTTCGGTGTAGCGCGGGGCGGGCTGGGTGAATTTCTGTTCCTTCTCCAGCTTCTGGAGCGTGACGATCTCGCCTTCCTTGAGCGGGGGCAGGGCGCAGTCTTCCTCGTCCACGCCCTTGGGCATGATGGCAAGGAAGCCGGGGAAGAGCTGGCGTTCGCCCTTGGCCTTCCACTGGCCGGGGCCGCAGTTGAGGGTGACGGCGGTATCGTGGAAGCGGGCGGCGGCCATCTGCGAGGCCACAAAGCGGCTCCAGATGAGATTGTAAAGGCGATACTGGTCGGGCGTGAGGAATTCCTTCACGTCCTGCGGGGTGAGGGCGACATCGACAGGGCGGATGGCTTCATGGGCATCCTGTGCGGAGGTCTTGCCCTTGAACACGCGGCCCTTGCCCCCGGGGGCCATGTAATCGTCCCCGAAGCGCTGCTGTACGTATTCTGCGGCGGCCTTGCGCGCCTCGTCGGCAATGCGCACGGAGTCGGTTCGCATATAGGTGATGAGGGCCGTCGTGCCCCGTTCGCCAAGCTCTATGCCTTCGTAAAGGCGCTGTGCCGTGGACATGGTGCGCTTGGACGTGAAGCCGATGCGCTGGTTGGCGGTCTGCTGGAGCGTGGACGTGGTGAAGGGGGGCAGGGGATTGCGGGCACGCTCCTTCTCTTCCACCTGCGCCACCACGAAGGGCTGGCCGGCCATAGCCTGTTCCATAGCGTCTGCCGCGGCCTTGTTGGCGATGAGGATCTTCTTCGCGCCGGGCTTGCCCTCGCCGGAAAGAGCCTTGAGCGTTTTGGCGAAATTCGTTTCTATCTTGACCAGCTCGGCCTTGAAGGGGGGAGGCACGGCCCCGGCAAGCAGGGCGCGGAAGGTCCAGAACTCTTCCGGCACAAAGGCAAGGCGCTCTTCTTCACGCTCCACGATGAGGCGGAGCGCCACAGACTGCACACGCCCGGCGGAAATGCCGCGCTTCACGGTCTTCCAGAGCAGGGGCGAGATCTTGTAGCCCACAAGGCGGTCGAGCACGCGGCGGGCCTGCTGGGCGTCGAAAAGGTGGGGGTTGATGTCGTGCGCATCCTCAAGGGCGGCCTTCACGGCGCGCGCCGTGATTTCGTTGAACTGGATGCGCTTGATATCCTTGGCCTTATTCTTGATGACCTCGGCAATGTGCCAGGCAATGGCCTCACCTTCGCGGTCCGGGTCAGGGGCGAGGAAAACGGTGTCCGCCTTGGCGGCGGCATCCTGAAGATCCTTCACGACCTTTTCCTTGCCCTTGATGATCTCATACTGGGGGGCGAAGTCGCGGGACTCATCCACGCCGATGGAGCGCGTGGGCAGGTCGCGGATATGGCCGACGCTGGCCTGCACCATATACTTGCTGCCCAGAAATTTCTTGATGGTCTTCACCTTGGCCGGTGATTCCACGATGATGAGATCTTTGCCCATACTCGTCTCGCAAAAAATATTTTACGGCAGGATGAACCTGTCGTTGCAAAGGAACATACGGCAAAAAGGGCAAGCGTCAAGCCCCCGCGCCGGGATTTTCCCTCAGGCAAGGAGCTCGGCCTGCGGCTTTTCCGTGAAAAAGATGCGTTCCGGCGCAAGGCCCAGCCCGGCCCAGCGCTCTTTCAACGCTCCGCGCTCACCATACATATAGCCCTGGCAGGCGCGAGGAAGCAGAAGGGCAAGGGGAGGGCGCCCAAGCCGTTCTGCGGCCCTGCCTGCGGAAAGAAGCAGGGCTTCGGCCTGAATGAGAGCGCCGAGCGCCGGATGCCTCGGCCCGGCAAGCACGGCGGCATCGAAGGCGGGTTCCGGGGCAACGGAAAGGCGTATCACCGGCACGCCCGCTTCCCACGCAAGGGCAAGGGCGCGGCCAAGCACGGCAACAGTGTCCTCAAGGCTCCAGGGCCGGTAGCGCCCCTCTTCCAGCCAGCGTGCCAGCACCGTTCCGGCGGGAACAAGGCAGGGGTAGAAGCGCAGGCAGGAGGGGCGCAGAGCAAGGGCCTGTTCCACATCCTTAATAAACACCTCGGGGGAAGAGCCCGGCATACCGGGAAGAAGCTGTATGCCCAGCCCGAACCCGGCTTCCTGCACGGTGCGGCAGGCCTGCACGGCCGCTTCCGCATCGTAGCCCCGGCGGGATGCGGCAAGGGCGGCACTGTCGAAGCTCTGTATGCCCAGCTCGATGAGGTCTATGCCGTGCGCCTCCAGCTCTTCAAGGATGCCCGGGGAAAGCGCATCGGGCCGCGTGGAGCATCGGGCATGGGTGATGCGCGCGGAAGCGCGAAGCTCGTCCAGCAGGCCGAGGCAGGAGCGGCGCTCGCCATCGGGCAGAGCCGTGAACGTCCCGCCGTAGAAGGCCAGTTCCCTCGTCTGGCCGGGAGCGCAGGGGGCAAGGGCCGCCAGCGCCTTCCTATGCTCTTCGATAAGTGCGGGTATGGGGTAAAGCGACGTCCCCGTCTGCCTGTCCTGCGCGCAATAGACGCAGTGCATGGGGCAGCCGGAAAAGGGCAGAAATACGGGATGGACGCTTTTGGCCCGTTTCTGCCTGACCCCAACGCCGAAACTTACGGAGCAGGTATGGGGAGGGGGTGTTTTTTTGCAGGAATATTTTGACATTTTTTGCATCTCGTTGGGAAAAGCTCTTGATGTTCTAATCGCTTGCCCCTAGAATGACAAGGCGCATCTTTTTATCACGAGGGGTAAGAAGGCGCAGGAGGTTCTGTTTCATGACTGATGCAAATTGCATTTTCTGCCGTATCGCCAAGGGTGAGATCCCCTGCGCGAAAATTTATGAAGATGACAATGTTCTGGCTTTTCTCGACCTGGCTCCCGTCCACCACGGGCATACTCTGGTGATTCCCAAGAGCCATCACAAGGATATGCTCGAAGTTCCCGCCGAACTGGGTACTTCCATTTTCTCTGCTCTTCAGAAGGTGGCCGCCGCCGTGATGAAGGCCACAGGGGCCCAGGGCTTCAACGTCATGCAGAACAACGGCCTTGCCGCCGGGCAGACTGTTTTCCACATCCATTGGCACATCATCCCCCGCTTCGATGACGACAGCCTTGAAATGTGGGAGCAGGGCAGCTACCCCGACGCCGCGGCTATGCAGGCTATGGCCGCCAGCGTGGCCTCTCATCTGTAAAATCGAACAGTCTTCCCAGGGACTGCAGGAGGAAAACATGAATAAGGCGCTTACCAAGGCCGATATCGTCGAAGCAGTGTACAACGATAAGGCGCTTAACTTCAACCGCGCTGAAGTGAAGAATATCGTTGAAAATCTGCTGGTTCTGATGAAGCAGGCCATCAAGAAGGACGATACGCTTCTTATCAGCGGCTTCGGCAAATTCGAAGCCTACGACAAGAATGCCCGCAAAGGCCGCAATCCTCAGACCGACGAATCCATCACCCTGCCTCCCCGCAAGGTCGTGGTGTTCCGCCTTTCCCGCAAGTTCCGCGTGGAACTGAACGGCGGCGAAGAAGAGTAATATCGCTCTTTTCCTGTGCGTACCTATCCAAGGCCTGCTCCGGCAGGCCTTTTTTTGCGCCCTAACTCCCCTGGAAAACACGCTGAAAGCCGGCAGAAGCCCGGGTGCAGGGCATATGCCTTCTGTACTCGGCATTTTTTTTGCGCTATAGCAGGCGTATGTCATATTCCGGCCTGATTTGGCGGGCCGGGCGAATCCTCTGCAATCTCCTGTGAGGGAAATCATGTCTGTTCCTGTTCTCGATTCCGCAGCCTGGGTCGAAAAGCTCATGGGTCTGCCCCGCCACGGCGCTCGCAGCGTGACGGCATTCTATGAGCATCGCATGGGGGCCATCTGCACGGATGCCCGCTGCCTGCTCGTTCCTCTGGACGACCATATGGTGCACAGGGGCGACGCCATCTTCGAAAGCATAACCCTCCTGCAGGGGCGCGTGCTCCAGATAGACGCCCACCTCGCCCGTATGCGCGGCTCTTCCGAGAAGCTTGAACTCACCCCTCCCGTCTCGTGGGAGGAGATGAGGGAAATCATCATCGACGTGGCGCGCGTGGGCGGCGCTCCCTACGGCGGCATCAAGGTGCTTCTCGGGCGCGGCGAAGGCGGCCTCGGCATCGATCCGAAGGACTGCCCGCAGAGCAGCCTGTACATCATCGCCACCAAGAGCTCACCCAAGCCGGAATCCTTCTGGGAAAAGGGCATCACCGCCGCCAAGAGCGCTATTCCCGCCAAGCAGGAATGGATAGCCCGCATCAAGTCCACCAACTACCTTGCCAACGCGCTCATGGCCAAGGAAGCCCGGGAAATGGGCGTGGACGTGACGTTCTCCTTCGACGAGGATGGCTTCCTTGCCGAAGCCGCCATTGCCAACGCCGCTATGGTGGACAGGCAGGGCCGCCTGCTCCTGCCGGAGTTCCGCCATGTGCTCCCCGGTACGACAGCCCTTAGGGCCGCCGAGCTGGCAAAATCCTTCATACCTGTGGTTCTCACTGATATAACTGAAGAAATACTGGAAGAGGCTGCCGAGATACTGGTACTTGGTACTACATGCGAGTGCGTGGCGGTCACGCACTACAACGGCAAGCCTGTAGGCGACGGCCGTCCCGGTCCCATAGCGGACAGGCTGCGCCATCTTCTGCATGACGCTCTTGTGACCGGA
>JAFQTU010000035.1 GCA_017408905.1 Mailhella sp.
AAAAGCCCCCTCTTGCGAGGGGGCTCGAAAATCACATCGCTGTGACCGGGAACTTACTTGATTTCGACGGTAGCGCCGGCTTCGGTGAGTTCCTTCTTGGCAGCTTCGGCGTCTTCCTTGGACACGGCTTCCTTCAGGGTGGAGGGAGCGCCGTCGACCTTTTCCTTGGCTTCCTTGAGGCCGAGGCCGGTAAGAGCGCGCACGACCTTGATCACGCCGATCTTGTTGGCGCCGACTTCCTTGAGGATAACGTCGAATTCGGTCTTTTCTTCTTCAGCGGGAGCGGCAGCGGCGGGAGCAGCGGCAACGGCAACAGCGGGGGCAGCGGCGGACACGCCGAACTTTTCTTCGAGTTCCTTGATGAATTCGGCCAGTTCGAGCACGGTCATGTTGGCGATGAACTCAACAACCTGTTCCTTGGTGATATCAGCCATGGTAGTGACTCCTTAAAATTCTTTGACGTTTGATAGTTAGGGGCAAATCGGTTCGAGGCGCGCGGATTAGGCGGCCTTCTTTTCTTCCAGAGCCTTGAGGGCGTACAGAAGAGGACGAACCATATTGGCCATGAGAGACACGAAATTGGTGGGCACGGCGTTCATGGTTGCCAGAGCCTGAGCAAGCAGCTGTTCCTTCGAAGGGAGCTTGGCGAGTTCGCCAACCTGAGCGGCGGTCATAGCCTTGCCGTCAAGAGCACCCATGCGGATTTCGAGCTTGTTGTTCGTCTTGGCAAAATCAGAAAGAGCCTTGGCCACACCAACGGGATCCTGGAATCCAAGGGCGATAGCGCTGTTGTTCTTCAGAGCAGGAGAAACGGCGCTATGGTCAGTGTCTGCAAGTGCGATGCGGGCAAGCGTGTTCTTGACGACGTGATATTCGCCGCCAGCGGCGCGAAGCGCCACGCGAAGCCCGGTCAGCTCTTCCACAGACATGCCCTTGAAGTCGGTCACGACCGCAAAAGAAGCGCGACCAGCGGCTTCCTTGATCTGTTCGATCAGTGCGGCTTTTTCAGACCTGTTCTTCACGAGATAAACCTCACGATGGTGGGGGTTTTGCGTTCTGTGGAATGCCGAGCCAAAGAATCTGTCTGAGCAGGATGATTAAGGCTTGCGCCCCCTGCCTTCTTCGACCCGAAATTCCTTCCCTAGCCTAAATATTCTTCAAAGGCGCGGCTCCCCGAAGGGAGCCATGCAATTAGCCTTCGATGAACTTCTTGATCTGGGTCATGTCCACCTTGAAGCCAGCGCCCATAGTGGTGGAAATGGCCATGGACACCATGTACTGGCCCTTAGCCGCAGAGGGCTTGAGGCGCTGCACAGCGTCGAGGAGAGCCTTCAGGTTGTCAAGGATCTTCTCGGGGCCGAAGGAAACCTTGCCCAGAGGAGCGTGGAGCACACCGGCCTTGTCGACCTTGAAGTCCACACGGCCAGCCTTGAGTTCCTGAACAGCCTTGGCAACGTCAAAGGTAACGGTGCCGGTCTTGGCGTTGGGCATCAGGCCGCGGGGGCCGAGCACACGGCCGACCTGGCCGACCAGAGCCATGACGTCGGGAGCGGCAACAGCGGCGTCGAATTCGAGCCAGCCGCCCTTGATCTGAGCCACGAGGTCTTCAGCACCAACAACGTCGGCACCGGCGGCAGTGGCTTCAGCCTGCTTTTCACCCTTACAGAAAACAGCCACGCGAACGGTCTTGCCCAGGCCATGAGGCAGGGACACGGCACCGCGGACCATCTGGTCAGAGTACTTGGGGTCGACGCCCAGGCGAAGGGCGACGTCCACGGTTTCGTCAAACTTGGCGAAGGAAGCGCCAAGGGACTTGGCAACAGCATCCTCCACGGAAAAACGCTGGGTCAGATCGACGCCTTCCAGCGATTTGCGGTAATTCTTTCCATGCGTAGGCATGATTATATCCTTTCTAAGCGCTTGTCGTCTCGAATCTCCTGCCAGCCTTTCGGCCTGGCAGTACGGCCGAATCCAACGAATGAGGCGCGGCGCATATGTTGCGCCCACATACCAGTACGTACGGACGCCGTTTTTGCCGCCCGGAAGTCTTACTTAACTTCCAGTCCCATGCTGCGCGCAGTGCCCATGATATTGCGCACGGCGCCTTCGAGATCCTTGCAGTTCAGGTCGGGCATCTTCAGCTTGGCGATCTCTTCGATCTGAGCCATGGTGATGGAACCAACCTTGTTCTTGTTGGGCTCGCCGGAACCCTTTTCCACCTTGGCGGCCTTCTTCAGCAGAACGGGAGCAGGAGGCGTCTTGGTGATGAAGGTGAAGGAGCGGTCGGCATACACCGTGATGATCACGGGGATGATCATGCCCTTCTGGTCCTGAGTACGAGCATTGAATTCCTTGCAGAAGCCCATGATGTTCACGCCATGCTGGCCCAGAGCGGGACCGACAGGCGGAGAGGGGTTGGCAGCGCCGGCAGGAATCTGCAGTTTGATCTTGGCAACTTCTTTCTTGGCCATTGTCGTTAATCCTTATTTTGCGGTCTCAGGCTAAGGCCTGACTGCTGTCGATGAAAATGATCCGGAGCAGAAATATCTCGGTGAGGGCTTAGCCCTTGGACACCTGAATGAAATCGAGTTCAACCGGAGTCTGGCGGCCGAAGATGGACACGGAAACCTTGAGCTTGCCCTTGTCGTAGTTGACTTCTTCCACCACACCGTTGAAACCGCCGAAGGGCCCATCGATGACCCTGACCTCGTCGCCGCGATCGAAATCGTACTTGGGACGGGGCTGTTCCTGACGGGTTTCCATCAACGAAAGAATGCGTTCCGCTTCACCAGGACCCATAGGTGCAGGACGATTTTTCCCGCCCACAAAGCCAGTGACCTTGGGGATATTCTGAACCTGATGCCAGGACAGGTCGGTCATGGTCATGCGCACCATCACGTAGCCCGGGTAGAACTTGCGGGTGGTGGTGCGCTTCTGGCCGTTCTTGCCAAGCTCGATGACTTTTTCGGTAGGCACGACCACATCGTGGATGCAGCCCTGATCCTGACCGGAACGCATGAGCTCGCGGATCATCTGCTCAACTCTCTGCTCGAAGCCGGAGTAGGTGTGCAGGATGTACCAGTGGCCAGCTTCCTGTTTGGAAGCAGATTCAGCATTGACGGGGAATTCGGTGATGCTTTCTTGCTCAGCCATTGTATGTACCCTTGAGTGGATTCGTAGAACTCGGTGTTCCTAGGAAAGGATCAGGCGAACCACGCTGGAAAGGATAAGATCCACCACTCCGAGAAGGATGGCCATGACGGCAACAAAGCCGAGCACCACCATGCTGGTGGCACGGGTTTCTTTCCAGCTAGGCCAGCTTACCTTACGCAGCTCAACGCGAGAAAGGACAAGATATTCCTTGAACGCGGCAAAGCGAGCCATAAGGCCACGATCTTCGGCAACGGGCTGGGCCTTAGCGGCAGCAGCCGGCTTAGCCTGATTCGTTTCCACGGCGTCACTCTGTTTTTTGCTCATTGATAGCCTCAAAACTGAAAAGACAAAAGAAATGGCAGGCCAGGAGGGATTCGAACCCCCAACATGCGGTTTTGGAGACCGCCGCTCTGCCGTTGGAGCTACTGGCCTGCGCTATGAAGCACTACTTGGTTTCGCGATGAGTCGTATGCTTCTTGTCCCAGGGACAATACTTCTTGACTTCAAGACGACCCGTAGTGTTCTTCTTGTTCTTCACCGTGGCGTAGTTGCGACGCTTGCACTCAGTGCAGGCGAGCAGGATATTCACGCGCATGGTATTACTCCACGATTTCGGTCACGACGCCGGAACCCACGGTACGGCCGCCTTCGCGGATAGCGAAGCGTTCGCCGGGAGCCATAGCGATGGGGTTGATCAGCTCAACGTTGAAGGTAGCGTTGTCGCCGGGCATAACCATTTCCACACCTTCGTTCAGCTTGATCACGCCGGTGATGTCAGTGGTGCGGAAGTAGAACTGGGGACGGTAGCCGGTGAAGAAGGGAGTGTGGCGGCCGCCTTCGTCCTTGCCGAGCACGTACACTTCGGACTTGAACTTGGTGTGAGGAGTGATGGACTTGGGAGCAGCGAGAACCTGGCCGCGTTCCACGTCTTCACGCTTGATGCCGCGGAGCAGGGCGCCGATGTTGTCGCCGGCCTGGCCCTGATCGAGGAGCTTGCGGAACATTTCCACACCGGTAACGGTGGTGGAGGTGGTGGGACGGATACCCACGATTTCAACCACGTCGCCAACCTTCACGATACCGCGTTCGACGCGGCCGGTAACCACGGTGCCACGACCGGAGATGGAGAACACGTCTTCGATGGGCATGAGGAAGGGCTTGTCGGTTTCGCGGACGGGATCGGGAATGTAGGAGTCGCAAGCGTCGAGGAGTTCGAGGATGCACTTGGCATCTTCGGACTGCCAGTCGTCGCACTGCAGAGCGTTAAGGGCGGAACCGCGCACGACGGGAAGTTCGTCGCCGGGGAAGCCGTTGGCGGACAGAAGTTCGCGCATTTCCATTTCGACGAGGTCGAGGAGTTCGGGGTCGTCAACCTGGTCGCACTTGTTCATGAACACCACGATGTGGGGCACGCCGACCTGACGAGCGAGCAGGATGTGCTCACGGGTCTGCGGCATCGGACCGTCTGCGGAGGAGACAACCAGAATTGCACCGTCCATCTGCGCTGCACCCGTGATCATGTTCTTGATGTAGTCGGCGTGGCCAGGGCAGTCCACGTGAGCGTAGTGGCGCTTTTCGGTTTCGTATTCCACGTGAGCGGTGGAGATGGTGATACCGCGTTCCTTTTCTTCAGGAGCCTTGTCGATGGAGTCGTAATCCACGAAAGCGCCAGTACCGCGAAGACCGGAAACCATGGTGCTGGCGGCGGTCAGAGTGGTCGT
>JAFQTU010000036.1 GCA_017408905.1 Mailhella sp.
AAATCCGCTTCCGCGCTTCGCGCGGTGAGGAAGAAAAGGCATCCTGAAATGCCGTTCGCTCGAAGCCGCCCGGGCTTACGCCCTTCTGGCGGCTTTGTCGCTCACTTGGCTTTTGACCACCAGATGACGCCAGCCTTGTTCGCGGGGGCTTTTCGCGCTGGCGCGCTTTCGCCCCGCTCACTGGCGGACTGGCTGTCGGGCACGCCTTCGGCGGCCCTCCGTCCTAAAGCATCACGCGGCTTGCCGTGAAGGGGGCGGGTTGGGGGCGTACGTTGGGCAACGCGCATTGCATCCCCGGGAGCTTCGGGCCAAGGCCGCCTGCCGCCTTTTTCCTCTCGCACCACGCCGCGCCGGACTGCGGGAAGGGGATGGCGGTCTTCGAGCCGGACTGCGCCTTGCACCTTTGGAGCGTTGGGCAACGGGCGTTGCTTGCACCGCTGACCTAAAGCATCACGCGACTTGCCGTGAAGGGGGCGGGTTGGGGGTGAGAGGGGCATTCTCTTCTCTCGGCCTGCTCTTGACCCTGCGCGCCAAATATTTTAAAAAGAAGGGGCAGGGAGTGCGCTAACACCCTCTGCCCCGGAGATGGGCACATCCTCCGAGTTTGTCAGCTTTGGACAAAGCTCATTGTACATGCCCCGGTGAGAGCTGCTAACTCTCGCCGGGGCGCGCTCATTTAATCGTCAAGAATCTTGCTGATCAACGAGGCCAGCAGGCGGCCAATGGTATTGGCCAGCACCGCCCGGAGAAAGTGCAGCATAGGCATCACCTCCTTTCAGAGGATATGCCCACGCGCCGCACTTTAGACGTTCCGGGATGGGAATGCAAGCGAGGCCTTACCCAAGGCCGCCTACCCCGTTCACGCTTTGAACCGAGGCCGCCTGAATAAAAAGTTTTGGAAAGGGGTGGGGGAGTTTGAGGGGGCGGGGAAGGACCTTTTTCAAAAGGTCTTCCCCGCCCCCTCAAGCATCTCACATCTCACAACTCAAATCTCACCCATTCCTACTTTCCGAACAGGCCCTTGATCTTGTCGCCCATGTCTTTAGCGGCCTTGCCGAGGCCTTCGCTGCCCACGGTGAGCGAGACGCGCGCCTTGCTGATGGCCTCTTTGGAAGCCGAGCCGAGCTGGCTGGACACGGCCTTGAGCACGCGCTGGGCGGCCTGCGCCATAGTAACGCCGGACTGGCCCTTTTCGCGGCCTATGTCCTTGATGCGGATTTCGGGCAGGTCGGCCCCGAAGTCCAGCTTGAGGGAGGGCATACGGATGGCGGCCTTGCCGTTGGTGATGACCAGCTCGTCGATGACCACCTTCTTAGCCGCGCCTTCCTCCTTGGCGTCTGCGCCGGATTTGGCGGCTTCCTTCTGCTTCTGGGCGGCGGCCTTGTCGCGGGCGGCGCCAAGCTGTTCCACGTTCTTTATGATGTCGTCGAAGTTATTGGACTTCTTGCCGATTTCGTAAATGATGTCCGGCGAGTCGATGGCGATTTTCTTGATGACGATAACGTCTTCGAGCAGGCTGTCCTTATCCAGCGCCACGCTCACGGAGCCCACCTTCACGGCATGGGGGGCGGTGTAGCCCTTGGGGTTGCCCAGCGTGAACTCGTGCAGGCTGCCTTCGCCGGAGAACACTGAGATATCGGCCTTTTTCAGGAAAACGTGCGTGCCGGTGATATCCGGGCCGAACTTGTTCACGCCCGCTTCGACAATGGGATTGATGGAAACGAGCAGGGCCGCCACCGCACCCGCAACGAGCGCACCCAGGCCGCCGACGATGAGTATCCATTTTTTCATGGCGTGCTCCTTGAAAGAAAGTTCCTAGCTGGAAGATAGGGTATTTGGCGCGCCGCGTCCAGCCCTGTCAGGCTTTTTGGGCAAGGAAGCTCTCGTCCACTTCCACCAGAAGGGGGATGCGCTTCGGGTCGGAGAAGTCCGGCTCGGCGTTGCCGGGCTGGGGCAGGGCGCTCACGCCGTTCTCGGCGGCCCACTCTTCCACGGCGGACTGCACGCTGGCAAGGAATTCCTCCATGTCGCCGCCTTCGGGCGCACAGCCGGGCAGGTCGGGGAATTCGCCTGTCCAGTCGCCCATGAAGTCCTGCGTGGCATAGATGGTGTATTGCATATTTCCCCCTGATATCACTGCTGTTTTGGAAGCATGATCCACGTCTGCTGTTTACGCACGGCTTCGGCCCAGTGGCTTTTGTAGGCCATGCGCGGGTCGTCGCTCATGCCCATGTCGTAGCGGCTTACCCCCTCCTCGCACAGCCATTCGAGCTGTTTGAACTGCAAGAGGTCGCCCACGGACCACGCGCGCCTTTCGTTGTCGAAGCTGAACTGCTGGCCGCGATAGGCCGAACCGCGCGGGCTTGGCCTGTGCGCCGTGACCAGTTCGCCGCGCGGGCCGATGAGGAAGGGCCGCGAGGTGAGTTCCCCGCCTGCGAGGCTGCCGAAGATGAAGCCTATGTCCTGCCCCTCGTGCGTGGCGAACATCACGCGCGCGCACCCGGCCTGCGGGCCGACCGTGAGGCGGTGCATCATGGCGTGGTAGAATTCTTTGGAAGGCGTTTCGCTGATGCCGGAGTTCTGCTGGCCCTTCCAGCTCCGCGACTCCACGTCCAGCATACGGGCGTACAGGGCGTCGGCCTCCTCGTGCGTGGAGGGGACGTGCCGCTCGTACTGCACGCCGTTCCCTTCGGCCCTGCGCAGGGATTTTTTCAGCTTGCTGCGGAAATTGCCCGAACGCCGCGAGAGCCAGCCGTCCAGCCCGCCTTCCAGCGAGGCGCTCCGCTGTTCCGGCGAGGAGTAGAGCGCGAACTGGTAGAAGCGCGAAAAGCCGTGCGTCAGCTTCTGGATGAGCTCGCCCCCGGCAAAGACGGAGCTCAAAAGCACGCCTGGTACGCGCCCGCCGTATTCGCGGATGATGGCCCCAAGGCAGCGCGCGAAGAGCTGGTCGCCTTCCGGCCCGAGTATGGGGCAGCCCGAGAACCAGTGCGGCTCCAGCGGAAGAAGGCAGGGCGAGCCGTCGGAAAACGAGCCTTCGGAAAAGGCTACCGCGTTGCGCCCGTCCGTCTCGATGAACACACGCCGCGCAGGCGCAAACGTGTCGTGGAACGAAAGCTGCCACGCCGGAGCCGAACACGAAGGGTCGTACAGGTCGGCGTCCACACAGTCGTTCCATTCGCGGTACACCGTTTCCGAAAGGCCATAGGCCGCCGTCGTCCCGCGCGCCGGATCAAAGGGCGCCCCCGGCAGAAGACCATTGTCGAGCGTGAAAAATTCCATGCGCAGAGAGTAGGAAAAGAGAAGGAAGATGGCAAGAGCCTCTGGAGAGGATGAGGAAGGGACAGGCAAGAGCCTCTGGGGGCGCTGCCCCCAGACCCCCGGCAGGGAAATGATTTCCCTGCACCCTCGATTGCGCAGTCTCAGGATGCAGGCATCCTTGAGCCTGCGCCTCAAGTGTGAGGAATTTCATCCCTGCGGGTGGTCAGGAAGGGGGAGTTGTTGAGGGGAGAGCTTGGCTGGAGGGCGGGGGGAGATATGGGGGTGTT
>JAFQTU010000037.1 GCA_017408905.1 Mailhella sp.
AATGCGTCGGAAAGACTCACCGCCAATGAGGATATTGGAAGCAGACATAGTATGATCTCCTTGAGCTCTTTTCAGTATCCCAGCAACAGCGCAACGTGTCAACGAGGCGACTGCTGTTCAGAAAGGATATGAAACTATTTTTCCACCCCACCGAACAGAGAGGAGGCTACGCCGGAAGCCCGACGCAGAGCCTCGTCATGCAGGTGGGCATAACGCTGAGTCATCTGAGGACTGGAATGAGTCATCAGCTTCTGGAGTTCGTACATGGAAACCTCGCCGGAGCTGGCAAGCCATGAGGCAAAGGAGTGTCGCAGGCCATGCAGAGGGCGGAAATTTTCCGGCAGACCGGCCTTTTCGCGTATATCATTAAGGAAGCCAGAGATGTTGGCACGAGGTTTGCTCGGATCCTTGCCAGGAAACACATAAGGACTGCCGGAACGCTGAATGCCGCTCAGGATCATCCGCGCCTGGTCGTTCATGGGAATGGTATCGGTTTTGCCTTTCTTGGCAACTTCGCCGCGAAGCGTGATGTAGCCACGCTCAAAATCGAGGTCATCCCAGCGAAGATTGAGAAGAGCACTGCGCCTCATGCCGGTGAACAATGCCAGCCGTACCAGCGAGACCATAAGCTGATCCTGAGCTTCGTCCAGAACCTTCAGCAGTCGCTTCACCTGCTCGGAAGTAAGGTTTTCCGTAACGCAGTTGTCCACCGGGGGCATGGTGATGCGAAGCCTTCCGGGAATGGATTCAATCAGCTCTTTCTCGACGGCGAAGTTCAGCATACGTTTTAAAAGGGTGAGCACATGCTTGATTGTCTGCGGAGCTCGGCCTGCCTTCTCCATGCGGCGGGTCAAGGAATCGAGGTCGGAGCTGGTCAGCTCTTCGATGGTCTTGTGTCCCAGATGGGGAGAAATGTGCAGGCTGAAGCGGGTGCGATCGTCGTCGATACTGCGGTTGCGGCTTTTGCTTTCCTCGAACATCTTCCAGATGCGGTCAAGGGAGTAACGGGACAGCTCTTCGGCCTTGGATTGCCTGATAGCCTCACGCTTCTCCTCGTTGGACTTGTCCTTGCCTTCGATACGCAGACCGCGGATAGATGCCGCCTTAGAAGCGGTCATGTTGTCGCGGAATTGCCCTCCGACCTTTTCTTCGATGAGTTTGCCATTCTTACGGTAACGGATGAAATAGACTTTTTCGAGACCGTTTCCGTTGGCACGGGGAGCCTCCACAAAGAAGACGCCTGCGTAGCCGACCACGGTCTGTCTTTTTCTGCTTGCCATAGAGTTTTTTCCTTTTTTACTGGATTTGCCCCACACTTATATAGCTTGATAGGGCATAACTTATTGATAACGGCGAAAATAGCCGCTTCTCTCTGCCCCACACTCTGCCGCCTGCCCTTCCCGGGGCGGGCCTTTTTCATCTCTGGCGGGGCCGCCTGTCCCGTGCTACACTGCGCAAAAAACTACGGAGCATCCATGGAGCGCCCGCTTCCCTCATCCATACCTGCCACCCCCGGCGTCTATCTTTATAAGGATGCGTCCGGGCGCATCATCTACGTGGGCAAAGCCCGCGACCTGCGCAAGCGTGTGCTCTCCTACTTCCGCCCCGCCGACCAGCTCACCGCCAAGACGCGCGCCATGATAGCCAAGGCGGACGCCATCGAGTTCCTGAACACGAACTCCGAGAAGGAAGCGCTCCTGCTGGAAGCCAGCCTCATCAAGAAGCACAGGCCGCATTACAATATCTGCCTGCGGGACGATAAGCAGTACGTGATGTTCCGCCTTTCGGAACGCGAGCCTTTCCCGCGCCTTGAGATAGTGCGGCGCATGAAGAAGCGCGACGGCGCTCGCTACTTCGGCCCCTTCACCTCGGGCCTTGCCGCCCGCGAGACGTGGAAGACCCTGCACCGCCTCTTCCCCCTGCGCCGCTGTTCCGACCGCGCCATGAGGAACCGCGAAACTCCCTGCCTCTACCACCACATCCATCTCTGCGCCGCGCCCTGCGTGGATGCCGTGACGCCCGAAGAATACGCGGACATGACGCGCCGCGTGTCGCTCCTTCTTTCCGGCAAGTCCACGGAACTCATCGACCTTCTGCGAAACTCCATGGAAAAAGCCTCAGACGAGCTGGACTTCGAGCGCGCCGCCAGCCTGCGCGACCAGATACGCGCCATCGAGAAGACCGTGGAAAAGCAGGGCATCGTGCTCCAGAACGGCGGCGACATGGACGTGCTCGGCCTTGTGAGCCTGCCCGAAGGCCTTGCGCTGGGCGTGGTCTTCGTGCGCCACGGCCTCGTGCAGGACAGGAGCGCCTTCTTCTGGCCCGGGCTGGGACTGGAGGACGCTTCCGAGCTTCTGTGGAGCTTCCTCGGCCAGTTCTACCACGCGGACCGCTCCATCCCGCCGCGCATCGTCCTGCCCTATCTGCCGTGGGCCGTGGGCGCATCCGGCCCCGCCCTTGCCGTGGATTCGCAGAGCGCCCTTGTCACGGGCGCGAGCTCGACCAGCATGGGCTCTCCCTTCCTCGCCGGGGCCGATGTCACGCCCTGCTTCCTCGGGGAAGGCACGCTGAACGCCCCCAGCGCGGAAAACGCCGGGCGCGAACTCACGTCCATCGAAAAAGCCGCCGCCATGCTGGCGGAACAGGAACGAATCGAAAAAGAACGTCTGGACGCGGAAAAAGCCGCCCGTGCCGACCAGCGCGAAGACGGCGGCACGCCGGAAGACGGGCAGGCCGCCCTGGAAGCCGTGCTGGCCGAAATGCGCGGCGGCCCGGTGCGCATTGCCGTTCCCCGAAGCGAGGAGGAGCGCCGACTGCTGGACATGGCCCGGAGCAACGCCCGCGAATCCGCCAAGAACCGCAAGGACAGCGCCTCTTTGGCCGACAGGCTGGCCGCCGCCTTCCGCTGGGACAGGCCCGTGGTGCGCGTGGAATGTGCCGACGTTTCCCATACCGGCGGCGAATCCACCAAGGTGGGGGCCGTGGTCTATGAGGACGGGCGTCCTTTAAAAGAAGACTACCGCGTGTGGAACATCGAAGGCGCAGGGGGCGACGACTACGCCGCCTTGACCATGTGGGCGAAGCGCCGCCTCGAACACGGTGAGCCGTGGCCCGACCTTCTGCTCATCGATGGCGGGCGCGGCCAGCTTGCCGCCGTGGACAAGATACTCCGCGAGGAGCTGGAGCAGGACGGAGAAGGCGAGAGCGAAGGCCGCCTGCCCTTCCTGCTGGCGGGCATCGCCAAGGCGCGGGACGAACGCGGCCACGCCGACCGCCGCGCCGGCAACGTGGCCGACCGCATCTTCGTTCCCGGGCGGAGCAATCCCCTGCCCCTGCGCGAAGGATGCCCGGAACTGCTCTTCCTACAGGTGGTGCGCGATGCCGCCCACGATTTCTCCATCGGCCGCCACCGGCAGGCCCGCGCCAAACAGGCCTTCAGCGGCGAACTCCAGCAGCTCCCGGGCATAGGCCCGAAAACGGCGCGCCTGCTGTGGGAACACTTCGATTCCGTGGCGGATATGAAGAGCGCCAGCCTCAGCCGCATCATGGAACTGCCGGGCATAGGCCGAAAGAAGGCCGAAGCTATCTTCGAATCCCTGAAAAAGATGTAACCGACAGCACATAACGCAGAAGGCGAATCTGTACCGAACGCAGTTCGGAGCAGATTCGCCTTCTGAATTATGGGGGTTCGGGGGAGATTATCTCCCCCGAAAAAACTATCTCTTCAGCCCGGCCATGTGGTTCACAGGGCCGAAGCCCTTGCCCGGGGCGTAGCTGTGGCGCAGGGCGAGGTTGAGGAATTCCTGCGCCTTGGTCACGGCGATGCGCAGGGGCAGGCCGAAGCCAAGCTGGGTGGCGATGGCCGCGGACAGGGTACAGCCCGTGCCGTGGCTGTTCTGGGTATCCACGTGGGGCTGGCGCAGGGCCACAGGTTCGCGGCCTTTCTCAAGGAGCCAGTCGGTCACGAAGATGGGCTTGCCTTCCACATGGCCGCCCTTCATGAGCACGGCCTGCACGCCCATGTCGAGCAGGCGCGTTCCTGCTTCGATGGCGTCGTCATCCGTCCTGATGCTCACGCCGGTGAAGGTCTCGGCCTCGGGGCGGTTGGGGGTCAGGAGCGTGGCGCGGGAGAAGAGCCGCTCGCGCAGGGCCGTGATGCCGTCTTCCTCCATGAGCTTGTGGCCGCTGGTACTCACGCAGACAGGATCCACCACAAGGGGGAAGGTCTCAGCGTCAAGGATATCGGCCAGCGCGTGGATGATGCCGGCGTTGAAGAGCATACCCGTCTTCGCGCCGTGGATGGGGAAGCCGTCCAGCACGGTGCGGAGCTGGAGCGCGGCGAATCCGGGTTCGGGAGCGTGGATGCCCGTCACACCGAGGCCGTTCTGCGCCGTGAGCGCGGTGATGACACTCATGCCGAAGGCACCCATAGCCGTCATGGTCTTGAGGTCGGCCTGAATACCGGCTCCGCCGCCGGAATCGGAGCCCGCAATGGTGAGGATATTCGGGGGCTGTATCATGGAAGCTTCCTTTTTGCTTGAGATTTTGCTCTAAAAAAACGCAAAGGCGGCCTGCCGTCAAGCCCTGCCGCCCCTTGCGGCGCAAAGTTCTTGCTGAAATGGTTCTTTTGTGATATACGGGGCAGAATTCTATCTTTTCGTGACAAGGAGTCCGTGGATGCATCGTATCAAATCTATCCTGCCCGCGCTTCTGGCCATGCTGGCCATGCCCAGCCTCGGCCTTGCCGCTGACGGCCATTTCCATCTGCCCGGCGCCGAACTCTCCATCCTCTGGGTGATCCCGTTCGTGTGCATGCTTCTCTCCATCGCCCTCGGCCCGCTGAAGTGCCCCCATTTCTGGGAACACAACTTCGGCAAGATCTCCCTGTTCTGGGCCCTGATGTTCCTCATCCCCTGCGGCTTCGTGTTCGGCTTCGGCAACGCCTTCTTCCTTGCCGCCGATGCTATCCTTCTTGAATACATGCCCTTCATCCTTCTGCTGCTCGCCCTGTTCACCGTGGCCGGCGGCATCCGCCTCAAGGGCACTCTGGTGGGCACTCCCCTTGTGAACACCGCCATCCTCGCCGTGGGTACCTGCCTTGCCTCCCTCATGGGTACCACCGGCGCCGCCATGCTGCTCATCCGTCCCCTGCTGCGCGCCAACGCCCACCGCAAGTACCGCGTGCATCAGGTGGTGTTCTTCATCTTCCTCGTGGCCAACATCGGCGGCTCCCTCACCCCCCTCGGTGACCCGCCCCTGTTCCTCGGCTTCCTGAAGGGCGTGTCCTTCTTCTGGACCGCTCAGTACCTGTTCGTGAAGACCCTGCTCGCCTCCGTCATCCTGCTCGGCGTGTACTTCCTCGTGGACTTCGTGCTCTTCAAGAAGGAAGGCTCCCCTGTTCCTGCTGACGCTGTCGGCACCAAGGAAAAGCTGGCCTTCGAAGGCAACATCAACTTCATCTTCCTGCTCTGCATCGTCTGCAACACCCTGCTCTCCGCTCAGTGGACCGGCCCGACCTTCCACGTGTTCGGCGTGCCCATGGAACTGCAGAACGTGCTCCGCGACTTCCTCTATGTTGTGATCGCCATCGCCTCCTGGGTGAAGACCAGCAAGGAATCCCGCAAGCTCAACGGCTTCTCCTGGGCTCCCATTGAAGAAGTGGCCAAGCTCTTCATCGGTATCTTCCTCAGCATGATCCCCGCCATCGCCATCCTGAAGGCCGGTACCGACGGCGCCCTCGGCGCTGTGGTCGGCGCTACCCAGAACGCCGCTGGCGAACCCATCAACGCCATGTTCTTCTGGATGACCGGTATCCTGTCCTCCTTCCTCGACAACGCTCCCACCTACCTCGTGTTCTTCAACACC
>JAFQTU010000038.1 GCA_017408905.1 Mailhella sp.
AAGGTCGCCGGCCTTTCCACCTTCGCTCTGGCTGCCGGTGCGGCTAAGGCCGAAGCGGCCGAAGCCACCTATGAAGCCTGCCCCGAAGCCAAGAAGGCCAAGCGTTGGGCCATGGTCATCGACACCCGCCGCTTCAAGACGCCCGAGTCCGTTCGCGCTATCATGGAAGCCTGCCACAAGGAACACAATGTTCCTTCCAAGCCCGGCCCCAAGGAAGTGAAGTGGATCTGGGACGACACCTTCGAACACGCCTTTGCCGACGATCCCAATCCGATCCTCCCCAAGGACATCGAAGAACGCCGCTTCCTGCTGCTGTGCAACCACTGCACCAATCCTTCCTGCGTGCGTGTGTGCCCCGCCGGCGCCACCTACAAGGTTGAAGGCGGCATCGTCGCTATCGACTACCACCGCTGCGTGGGCTGCCGCTTCTGCATGGCCGCCTGCCCCTACGGTTCCCGCAGCTTCAACTTCAGCGATCCCCGTCCTTACATCAAGGAACTGAACCAGGCATACCCCACCCGTATGCGCGGTGTCGTTGAAAAGTGCACCTTCTGTGCCGAACGCCTTGAAAAGGGCCAGATGCCTGCCTGCGTGGAAGCCTCCAACGGCGCCATCATGTTCGGCGACCTGAACGACCCGAACTCCATCGTTCGCCGCGTTCTCGGCAAGAACTACTGCATCCGCCGCAAGCCCTCTCTGGGCACCGATGCCGGCGTCTACTACATCATCTAGGAGGGAACCATGGTCGAAAAAGTTCTCAAGGGTTCTCCCAAGTACTACCTGTGGCTGATGTTCCTGCTGGCCGTCATCGGCTATGCTTTCATCGTGTACGTGTTCCAGCTCATGTACGGCCTCGAGATCACCGGTCTCACCCGTAACATCTCCTGGGGCTTCTACATCGCTCAGTTCACCTATCTGGTCGGCGTTGCCGCCGCGGCCGTGATGCTGGTGCTTCCTGCCACCTTCCATCACTACCACCCCTACCATCGCGTTATCGTGTTCGCAGAATTCCTCGCCATCGGCGCGGTCATCATGTGCATGCTCTTCATCGTGGTGGATATGGGCCAGCCCGCCCGCGTGTTCAACGTCATCCTGCACCCCACGCCGAACTCCGTCATGTTCTGGGACTGCACCGTTCTGTGCGGCTACCTGATCCTGAACGCCGTCATCGGCTGGACCTCCCTCGAGCATGAAAGCCGTCACGTGCCTGTGCCCCGCTGGGTGAAGTGGCTGGTGGTCGTGTCCATCTTCTGGGCCTTCTCCATCCATACCGTGACCGCCTTCCTGTACGCCGGCCTCCCCGGCCGCCATTACTGGCTCACCGCCGTCATGGCCGCCCGCTTCCTGGCCTCCGCGTTCTGCGCCGGTCCTTCCATCCTGCTGCTCGGCCTCCTGCTCGTGAAGAAGCTTTCCGGCTTCGATCCCGGCAAGAAGGTGATCCGCTCCCTGTCCATCACCATCGCCTACGCTATGGGCCTGAACGTGTTCCTGTACGTCTGCGAACTGTTCACCGCTTTCTACAGCGGCATTCCCGGCCACGGCCATCCCATCCACTTCATCTTCATGGGCCACGAAGGCCTTGATGTGTGGGTGACCGGCTGGATGTGGACTGCTGTGGTGCTGGCCTTCGTGAGCCTCTTCTTCCTGGCCATCCCCAAGTTCCGCCACAACCTGAAGATCCTGCCCTGGGCTCTGGTGGCTCTCATCATCGCCTCCTGGATCGACAAGGGCCTCGGCCTGCTCATCGGCGGTTTCTCTCCCACTCCTTACGAAACCTACGAAGTGTACACTCCCACCTTCTGGGAAGTGTCCATCGGCCTCGGCATCTTCGCCGTTGGCGCTCTCGTGGTCTCCATCCTGTGGAAGATCGCCATCGACATGAAGCGCGAAGGCGGCGAGCCTTTCGAACTCGCTGACTAACGCTTCCGGGAGGCTCGCCCTCCCCTGACGCCAGTCAGACTCAGCCCCGGCCTGCAAAGGTCGGGGCTTTTTTCGCATCCAGCGTTTTCCAGCCGGCTCTCTGCCTTGCGTGATGCAAAACGGCGTTTCATTGCAATCCTATGCGGATTGAGATATTTGAAAAAAAATAACATTGTGAGGTTTACCATGCAGAAACGCTTCATAGAACTCGTCTCCTCCTTCCTTGCCGAAGCCGGTATCGAATGCCCCGTCGTTCCGGGCGAAAACATCGTCACCGTGCCCGTGGGCGACTTCTCCTTCAACATCGGCCTTTTCGAAGCGAAGAACGCCATCGTGATGCAGGGCGTGGCGGGCATCGTTCCCGCTTCCGGCCGCGAAGCCTTCTACGCCGAACTTCTGCGCATGAATTCCCTGTTCCGCGGTACGAACGGCGCCACTGCCGGCCTTGAGGGCGACACCGTGACCATGCAGGCCATCATGCACATGGAAGGCCTTACGCAGGAAGCCTTCAACGCGCAGGCCGTGACCTTCCTCGAAGCCCTTGCCGCCGCCATGGAAGGCTTCGACACCATTGCCGAACGCGCCGCCAGCGCCGCGCCCGAAGCCTCCGACGCCGACATCCTCGCCATGCAGAATATGCTCCGTATCTAAATATAGAGCCATGCTCCGCATCTAGACATAGAGCCGATGCTCCGCATTGAGGCTCTACAGGAAAGGCGCGGCAACGAGACCGAACGGATACCCCCTCCGGTCTGAAATGGCACGCTTTTTGCTGGATAGCTGACAGAACGGACGCCGCGGCCCCTTTCGCCAACGCCATCCTCATCATAACACATTTTCTGCCAACTTTGTTCTCAGGAGCCTCCTCTATGGCCATCACCATCCAGAATCTCCAGGATCTCAGCAACGTCACCAGCCTTTCCCAAGTCCATATCGTCGAAGGCCATGCGGAAGTCCGTGGCGGGCTGAAGGCCGCCTTCCAGAAAATCGCCGACTTCTTCAAGGGCTGGACGGCCAGCGGCCGAGCCGAACTCGCCAGCCGCAACGAGAACCTGCTCTTAGCCATGCGGAGAGCTGTGGACGCCGCCAGAGAGAGCCGGCACGAGCAGGTCCGCGCCCTCACCGGCAGGCTCAACACAGCGCTGAACCGCCTTACCGAAGCCGCCGCGCCCAACGTCCAAAAGGTCAAGGACGACACCCTCTCCGCCCTGCGTTCGGAATCCAAGTTCAAGGCCCTGCCCGAAGCCGCGAAGCGCGACCTCGCACACGCCGCCGGTACCATCCTCGACAAGCTCCCCCGCAGTAACTGGCAAGATGCCATCAACGCCATGAAGATCCGCTTCTACGGCCCGCACGATACCGGGAAGATCATGGTCCATCTGCGCGACCAGCACGTAGGGCAGTTCAGCAAGCCCTCGGAATGGGAAGAGATACACGGTGTGAAGAATCCAATGATCGTTACAAGCTGGCCCACCGTCGATACGGTGATCGCTCAGCTTCTCACCGACCCCGATACTGCCAACGTGGAACAGCTGGAAACCGCGTTCAACCGTATCGTGAAGGCCTCCTTCCACAACACCCTTCAGTCCGGCGTGGGCGAAAACGCGGGTGAAGGCCTGCTCGACAAGCTCAGAAACGCCGCTAATGAGATACGCGACGCCGTGAACGAGTCCATCCGCAGAGGCGTGATGAGCACCGATGCCAAAGCCTCCGACGAGGAAGAGGCCAGAACCATCGTGAACGCGATGCTCGACAAGCACCTCGGCGACGACGCCATACAGAAGGCCATTGCCGACGCCGACCTCAAGCGCGGCATCAGTCAGGTCTATATCAAGGATACGAAGCGCGGCTGTGTGGCCAGCATCAACGGCGAAGCCATGGGCAAGGGCAAAAGCGTTGAAATCTACATCAACACCCTGCGTGCCGCCGTGGGAGCGGAAAACGCCCGCTACCTGCCCTTCATCACCACTATGCTCTCCCAGTCCGGCATCGAGGCCAGCGCCATCGACCTGCAAAAGGGATGCGGCTTCAGCGAAGAGGATATTACCGACAACGGGCTCTTGTCCGACAACAACAAGAACAGAGTGAACACCGTGGAACGCGACGGCAACGACCTTGTCATCCATCATTCCAGCCGCGCCAAATACATCGCGCCGAATAGCGAGCTGACACCCATCTTCTACGCCGATGTCACGCTGACCATGCGCATCCATCTGGATCAGCCGCCGTCCGGCACCGTGGAGCATCCCAACGGCACGGCCTATATCCCCTCCTTCAGCTACGAAGGCCTCTCGCTCACCTACAGCGCTCCTCAGCCCGGCGAAGTATAGAAGAAACTGGCACGCTTCTTGCGTAGCAACAAGTAAAGGCCGCAAGCGCCAACAGCGTTCCCCAAGGACGCCCCCCTCAACCTCAAGGATCACACCATGGCCATCAATATCCAGAACCTCGCCAGCATCACCGACATCTCCCAGCTCAAGGTGGGGGCCGACAACCAGCTCCAGCAGAGAAGCGGCATCGGCACCTTCTTCCTTAAGATAGGCGATGCCTTCCGCAATCTCTCGCAGGCGGGCCGCGCCTCCATCGCCCAGCGCAACGACAGCATCCTGAACGCCATGCGCGCCGCTGTGGACAACGCCCGCGAGACCGTGCGCGCCGAAGACCGCCCTATGGCCCAGCGCCTCAGCTCTGTGTTCCAGCGCCTCCAGACGGCCAATGCCAACAGAGCCGTGCTCAGCGGCCTCGAGACCGCCATCACCCGCCTCCAGACCCAGGCTTCCGCAGTCAAGCACGGCCTCGCTGGCGACCCGCGCTTCACGGCCATGCCCAGCCTGTCCCAGCAGCTGCTCTGCTCCGCTCTGAACTCCATAGACGCCGGCAGAGAACCCGACAAGGCCAGCGCCAAGGAGCGGATCAAGAACGACTTCTTCGGCGTCCGCCCCGCAGGCTACAACATCGCGGAAGGCCTGCGCCAGTTCGGCGAAGGGCTGGTGGACGGCTTCCTGAACCCCAAGCAGCAGAAGGAAGTCCACGAAAACGGCATCCACAAATCCTTCATCCTGGATACCCGCCGCCACTCCGTTTCCTCCTTCAACGGCAGAGCCGTCCCTACTGTGGACGATCCCGCCATCCCCGGCACCAATCAGGACGAAAGAAAGGACAACCTCGCCGCGCTCTGTGTACGCGAACTCCGCACCATCGTGGGCGAAGAACACCAGAACCTTATGCCCTTCATCTCCATGATGGCCTCGCAGGCCGGCCTTGACAGCGCCCTGACCTACCTGCCCTTCATGTCCGGCCTGTCCGAACCCGCGGATGCGCACCTTGCGGGCGCGGGCATCGCGCCTGTCTACGGCAGCGCCACCCACGACTGCACCATCTCCCGCGAGGGCGACACGCTGAGCATCTCCATCACCTTCTCGCAGGGCTACGCGTCCATGGATGTCGCCGCCTCCGCCGCAGGCCTCTTCTGCAAGGGCGGCCTGACCATGAACATCGACCTCGCCGCCCCCCCCCGCCCCGCGACGGTGAACGGCAGGGACGTGCTCATCCCGCAGTTCACGCTGAACAACGCCGACGTGCGCTTCGAGACCCCGGCCGCTGACTGACCGCAGGGCCCACCCTAAAGTTTGACCGGCCTAATTCTTATCCTTTTCCAACCGAAATCATCCGGAGTACGCCATGCCCGTCACTATGCAACAGCTCCAGAACCTTTCTCAGGTCACTGACCTCGATCAGCTCAAGTTCGGAGCCGACAATCAGCTCGAAAAGCGTGTGGGGCTTGGGGCATTCTTCCGCAAAGTGGGCGACGCCTTCCTCAAGCTCTCCGCTTCCGGCCGCGCCTCCATCGCCGCGCGCAACGAAAAGCTCATGGCCGCGTTCAGCGAAGCCGTGAACAGCGCCCGCGAGGCCGCCGGTACGGTCGGGGCACCCGCCGCAGCTCGGACGCTGGCCCAGCGCTTCAACGACGTGTCGATCAGGCTCAAGAACGCCGCCACTCTGAGCAAGCAGAACAGCTTCAACGATTTCCTGTCCGGCCTGCATAACGACGCCCGCTTCAAGGCCCTGCCCCAGGATCTGCAAAAAGCCCTCGGCGACGGCTTTGTCCATACGGCCAGACAATGCCCCTATGCCGAGTGGGCCGCCCGCATGGATATGCTGAAACAGGCGTTCCTGAACTCGGGCATCCGCAGTC
Source organism: Mailhella sp. (assembly GCA_017408905.1). Taxonomy (GTDB): domain Bacteria; phylum Desulfobacterota; class Desulfovibrionia; order Desulfovibrionales; family Desulfovibrionaceae; genus Mailhella. The sequence continues at coordinate 6,116 of JAFQTU010000038.1, forward strand.
TGCCACCTGCCGTACAGCCCTCCCTCGCTCAGGCCTTCGCCGACGCGGCTTCCGCCAAAGAGCTCGCCGAATGCCCTGCCCGTCTGGAAAAGATGAGCTATCGCTTCTCCAGTACCGCCTGGAACGCCCTTCCCCCGAACCGTATGGAAGGCCTTGCCAAAGCCTATACGGCAACGGCTTCTTCCTGTGACTTCATGGAGATAACGAGCCGCACCAGCTTCACGCGGGGGTATTTCTTCAACGAAAACATAGACCGCCTCCCCGAAGGCACGCAGAAGCACTTTATCGACGCCTGCATCCAGACCTGCACCACCAAGGACAGCTTCGACTGGCGAGACCGCATGAATATGCTGCAGTCCTATTTCTTCGGCACACAGCCTGCTGGTTACGACCCCGTGAAGGGGGGACAGGACTTCGGAAACAGCCTGCGCGAAAGTTTCCTCTCGCCCGAGCAGCAGCACTTTGTGAAAAACGACATCCACAGCTCCTTCATTCTGGATACGAGGCGCGGCAGCATCGACTCCTTCAACGGTGTACCCACTCCCGAAGCACTCGTGCAGGAGCAGAAGGATGATATCGCCAGCTATTGCGTGGATCAGCTCCGCACCATGCTGGGTGCCGAACACGCAAAGCTCCTGCCCTTTGTTTCCATGATGGCCTCACAGGCCGGGCTCGACAGTGCCCAGAGTTTCCTTCCGGCTATGTGCGGCGTGAACGAGAATAGCGCCGCTAACCTTCAGTTCATCAACATCTATCCCAACGGCAATGACGCCGACCATCATATGCATGTCACGAGAGAAGGCGACACCCTGACCATCAGTACCAGCTTCAGGCAGGGCTATGTTTCCAATAACGATCCGGAAATCACCGACTCGATACTCGAAGTCAAAGGCTCCATAGATATGGTCATCGACCTCAGCCAGCCACCTACCGAACACATGCTGGGCGACAAGACTTTGTTCGTCCCCGTATTCACGATGGAAAACGTCAGCGCGAGCATCACACGGCCCGGCGTCGCATAGCCAGAACAGCACAGAAAAGGCCGCTCCCCTCGGTGTGAGGAGAGCGGCCTTTTTCATGGTGTCATGCTGTGCTAGCGGGGCATACGTATGGTCTTGCCGGGGCGCAGAGAAGTGAGCTTGCCCCCGTTGGCGGCCTGAATGGCCTTCACGCTGGTCCCGTGGGCCCGGGCGATATCCCAGAGCGTGTCGCCGTTCTTCACCTTGTAGGTGGCAGGCATGGGCTTGACCTTGCCGGAACGCTTGGAAGCCTTGCCGCGTCTGGCCTTCTTATGCGGACCGCGCTTGGCAAGGGCTTCGCGGGCGGCTTCAAGGTCGTGCGCATTGCCCTGCTTCACAAGCTGGTCAAGGTTGTTCAGGAAGACCATAGGGTTGGTCTGCCTGTTGTCGCGCAGGAGTTCGAAGTGCAGGTGCGGCCCGGTGGAACGGCCCGTGGAGCCGATGCGGCCGATGCGCAGGCCCTTGGTCACGCGCGCGCCCTTGTGGGTGAGTATCTGGCTCATGTGGGCGTAGCGGGCAACAAGTCCGTCGTCCTGCTGGATATCCACCACGTAGCCGTAAGAGCGGTTATAGCCCGCCCGCGTGACCACACCGCTGCGGAAGGCCATGATGGGCGAACCCAGAGGGGCACGGATGTCGATACCCTTGTGGACACGCCTGCCTCGGCGCACACCGTAGGGCGATGTCATGCACACCCTGTCGCCGGGGCGGCAAAGGAGCTGTTTGGTATTGAGGGCGGCAAGCGCCCTTGCCTCGGCGGAACCGAGCTTGGGAAGCTTCTTTTCGTCGGAGAAGGACGTGCGCGGCGTATAGTGAGAGGACGCAGAGCCGGAAGCCGCAAGGGCGTCAGGCCCTTCAAGCATCAGGAGGCCGGCAGGGAGCAGGGAAAAATCCTCTTCGGAAAGCTCCAGAGAACTGCCGAACAGCGCCTCGTGGGAAGAAAGTTCGGCAACGCTCACATTGTCGCTGCCCACAAGGCTCGAGGGGGACAGGCTGGCCTGCCACAGCTCCTGCTCAAGGGCAAGTTCGGCATCGAGATTGTCCACCGTTTCCACGGCTTCCTGATGGGCCTGATCGGAACTGACCTTCAGGAAATCCTTGGGAAGGCAGGCCGTAAGGGATAGCGCCATGCAGAGGAGCAGGAGGCTCTTCATGTAAGTTGAGGCCTTATGGACCGGCATGTATTCTCCTTGGCATATGCGAAGCAACATCGGCCTTCATTTATATACCAGAGGCGGCTGATGGGCAACTGTTCAAACGTGATCTTTTCAAGCTGTCAGAATTCTTGAACATCAAGAATCATTGCCTCGTTGCGCAGGGCATTGACCTTGCCAAGGCGCACCATGAATTCCTGCCCGGGGAAGACCTTTTCACCAAAAAGCTGGCGCTTGGCGCGCAGGGCTATCTGCACTTCCGGCAGGTTCACGTTCACCCACATATCGCTTTCTTCGGCCACTTCGGCGCGCCAGATGCATTCGTTCGGGTGCTGGGCGGCGCGCTGCTGGATATAGAGATATTTCCAGTAGCGGGGGCGGAAGCGCTGTACCTGCCCGGCGGCTTCAAGGCGCATACCCAGCGGCAGGAGCATGGCGGAAAGCTGTTCGCGGCTCCAGCGCGGCTCGCCGTGGCGCAGAAAATGCAGGAGCTGGGCCTCGTTCACAAGGTCGGGGAAGCGGCGGAGCGGCGAGGTGACGGGGCTGTAGGCGGAAAGGCCCATACCGGCATGGGGGCGGGGATTCACGTCGAGCGCGGCCGCCACAAGGATGCGCACCACGCGGGCGATATCCGGCGCAGAACGCCACACGCCTGCGTATTCGCGGGGCACGGCCACATCCTGCGTGCGGAACAGCAGGGCCACGTCGTTCTTCACGGCCCAGTCGGCCAGCACGGCGTTGGCCACGATCATGAGTTCAGCCACAAGAAGCATGGCGGCAGGCGCGGCTTCCGTCTCGCGGATGCGCACCTTCACGTCTGCCCCTTCGCCTTCCAGCTCGAAATCGAGGTCGGGCCGTTCGATGATCACAGCGCCCTGCTCCACACGGTAGTCGAGGCGTACGCGGCTCATCTCGGCGGCAAAGGCAAGCTGTTCGGCCCACGCGGCGGCAGGATTCCCCTCCCCGGCGCGGCCTTCAATAACGGCTTCGCAGTCGGGATAAGTCAGATTTTTCGCCAGCGTTACGGCGGCAGTACGGAAGCGGCCTTCGCCCAGCGTGCCGTCGGGCGCGATGTGGGCGCTTACCACAAGCGAGGGGCGCTTCTGCCCTTCGAAGAGGCTGAACGCGCCTTCGCCCAGCGCTTCGGGCATCATGTGACAGTTGCCTTCGGGCAGATAAAGGCTGGTAGCGCGGTCGAACACGGCTTTGCCCAGCGGGGATTCGAAGTCCCAGAACCACGCCGGGCAGGCCAGAGCCACATCCACGTCCCAGCCGCCGTCTTCGGCGCGTACGATGTGGAAGGCGTCGTCGATGTCGCGGGTAGTGGCGCTGTCGATGCTGATAAAGGGCGTGTCCTCTGCGGGGGGAAGCTGGGCCTCGTCCGCCACGGCGGCGATAAGGGCATCCGTAGCTTCGGCATGGGTCTGTTCCCATGCCGTTCCGGCCTCATAGTCGGCACGGTCCAGCCAGTAGTTGTGATGCTCGGGCACAAGGCCCCACGTCATGGCCAGAAGGAGCGGAAGGTGCGGGTCGTCCGGCAGGCCCTTGGTGACCTGCTTCCACAGGGCGTCGTCCTCCACGGTCTCGGGGTCGGCCATGCGGGCGCGGAGCATATGTTCAAGGCGGCCGCGCACCGGTTCGGCCGGGGCGGCGTCGGGGTTCGGTGCGGCATGGCGGCCGATGCGGGCCTCCCACAGGCGGCGGAACCAGTCCGCTCCGCCCAGCACCATAGCCTCACGCATGCGGGCGGCCTCTTCGGCCTGACGGCGGGCCTCCACGGTGTCGGCGTCGTAGATCTCAAATTCCGGGGGCTGGAAGCGAAAATGCGTCTTGCAGGCCAGAAGCGCGCGGCCGCAGGCGGCGATGGTGTCGATGTCGGGGCTGGTGTAGCCCAGCTCCGCGAACCACTCGGCACGGGCCTTGGGCAGTTCGCCCTGCGCCATTTCCCACAGCTCCACGGGCGCGACTTCGGCGGCAAGGCGCTTGCGGCGCTCGCCGTGCTTTTCCAGCATATCGATCATGGCGTCCTTGCTCTGGGCGGCAGGATAGGTCGGCCCGGACCACGGCAGAAGGCGCGCCGACGAAAGCGTGGTCTCGCGGCGATTCGGCAGGAAAAGGCGCAGCTTGCCCTTCTGCTCTTCCATCACCCACGCTATCTGAGGCTCGTTGCCCTGCATGAACTCAACGATACAGCCCGCACCCGGATACTGCACAAGATTCGACGCCATAAGAGGAATGTCCTTGGAAAGATTTTTGCGGGGGAAATAATTCCCCCCGCGCCCCCCTGTTTCTGCGGTCCGTCCGTTCTGCTTCGCAGTCCGTGACGGACCGCAGGACAGGGTGCGAGGAAATATTTACGCAGTTCTGAAACCAAAGCACTTCGCAGGAATGAGGTTCCAGAACCGCAATTTGCGAAGTCCCGAAAGGCATGCCTTTCGAGACTTCGCAAAAATGAGGGTGCAGGGAAATCATTTCCCTGCCGGAGGGGCTTGGGGAGGCAGAGCCTCCCCGGCTATTTTTTGGGCGAGGCAGAGCCTCCCCGGCTATTCTTAGTGCTTGAAGGAGCGCTGGCCGGTGTACACCATAGCGACCTGCGGGGTCTTTTCGTTGCAGGCCTGCACCACTTCCCAGTCGCGGATGGAGCCGCCGGGCTGGGCGATAGCGGTCACGCCCTGGGCCATGACCACGTCCACGCCGTCGCGGAAGGGGAAGAAGCCGTCGGACACCACAACGGAGCCCACGAGGCCGCCCTTGTTTTCGCGGGTCTCGCGGTTGATCTCGTCGAGCATGGCGGCGGCTTCGGTATCGGCCAGAGCCTTCTGCTGGAGCTCGTACAGGGAGAGGCCGGAACGCTGGAAGGCCAGCACGTCGGCGTACTTGGTGTAGGCCTTGTGGATGGCGAGTTCGGCACAGCCCACGCGGTCCTGCTCGCCGGTACCGATGGCCACGGTAGCGCCGTTGCGGGCGAAGATGACGGAGTTGGAGGTCACACCGGCTTCCACGGCCCAGGCGAAGAGCAGGTCTTCGGCTTCCTGATCGTTAGGCTTGCGGGCGGTGAAGACGGAGCCGTCCTTGGTAGCGCCGGTGGCGGGGATGAAGTCGTCCACGCTCATGATGCGGTTCACGAAGGACTTCTGGATCACGATACCGCCGTCGGTCAGGCTCTTGAAGTCGAGCATGGGCACGCCGCAGATCTCGTCGAGGTGGGCGAGGCCGGGCAGTTCGAGGATGCGCAGGTTCTTGCGGGTCTTAATGACGTCGAGCACGCCTTCTTCAAAGGCGGGAGCGGCCACGACTTCGAAGTACTGGGAAGCGATGAGCTCAGCGCACTTCATGTCGAGGGGGCGGTTCACCACCACAGCACCGCCGAAAGCGGCGATACGGTCGCACCAGAAGGCGTTGTGCAGGGCGTCATACAGGGTGTCGGCCCAGGCGGCGCCGCAGGGATTGTTATGCTTGAGGATGGTAGCGGCAGGCTTCTTGGTGAGGTACTGCAGGATGTTGCAGGCGTTGTCCACGTCGGTGAGGTTGGTCTTGCCGGGGTGCTTGCCAGCCTGAAGCATCTGCTCTTCGGTGAGGGCGGAAATGATGCCCTGCTTGGGGGAACGCCACTTGAGGCCAGCCACGGTATTCTCGCCTTCCACGAATTCGTAAAGGGCGGCAGGCTGGTCGGGGTTTTCGCCGTAGCGCAGGCCGCGCACTTCGCCGCCCATTTCCCACGTACGCTTCTGGAAGGTGAGAACGCTCTCACCAAGGGTGATGGTCATGGTTTCGGGGAAGCCGTCCGCCACGATGGTGCGGTACATATCTTTCAGCTGGCTCATGCTAACTCCACACTTGCTCAAAGCATTTGAAATATCAGGATAACGCGGAATCTCCGCTCTTTTTCGGGGGCATGGCGCAACGCCTGCCCCGCCGCCTTCACGACATCTTGATTTCATTAGCATAAAAACGGGAAACGGGCAAATAGCGCCCCGGGCCGCCTGCCGGAAAACAGGGCCGCCCGCCCCATTGCCGAGGGTGGGCAGAATCCATTTGCGCGGCAGGGCTTCACAGGGTATAAGAAAAGGGCCGCCGCGCCCGCGAGGCGTGTTTCCGGCCCAAGAGGATGACTATGGAAAGACTGCTCCTGAAGATAGCCCGCCAGCTCAACGGCCTCGACGAGGCTTCGCTCATGGCCCTGTGGCCCCAGTACCTCGAACGCGTGCACGATTTCGACGGTTCGCAGGAATGGGAGGAAGCCGCCATCATGCTTTCCCTTCTGCAGGCCGTGCGCAACAAGAACCAGCTTTTCAACGTGAAGCTGGCCGAGAAAAGAGCGGCCGAAGCCCCGCGTGAACCCAAGCCCAAGGACATCCGCCCGTGGCGGCAAGGCCCGAAAAAGCGCCCGGATTACGACAAGCCGCCCGTGGACAACCGCGCCCGCCGCATGGCCCGCGAGATACTCCAGAAGCAGGAAGAGCGGGCCGCGCACTCGGCCAACATACTCCAGTTCCGCCCCCTGGACTAGCGGAATTCACGTCCCATTGCCTTTCTTAAACAGAAGAAGCGGTCTGAAATCAGGCCGCCTCTTTTTTTAATCCTGCTGGCATTTCGGGCAGAACACCGTGGCCCGCCCGGCCACACGGGCGGATTCGAGCCTTGTCCCACAGGTGCGGCACGGCTCCCCTGCCCTGCCATAGACAAAAAACGAATTCTGGAACGCGCCTACGTCCCCGCGTGCGGTACGGTAATCGCGGATGGAACTTCCGCATTCCCGGATGGACTGCAGAAGCACGTCGGTCAGCGCCTTGTGCAAAGACTTCAGGCGTTCGGGAGCGATATCACAGCCCCTTGCACCGGGCCGAATCCCTGCTCGGAACAGGCTTTCGTCCGCGTAGATATTGCCCACGCCTGCCACGACGCTCTGATCGAGCAGAAGCGCCTTCACTGCCTTGCGGGAGCTGAAACGCGAGGCGAAGTCCTCCGGCGTCATTTCCAGCGGTTCCGGGCCAAGCCCGCGCCAGAAGTTCCAGCCGTCTAACTCTCGCCCGCAAAGCGCCCTCACCTGCCCGAACTTCCGCGTATCGTCGAAAAAGAGGCGGCGGCCGTCGTCGAGGTCGAATATCACACGGGTATGCATTCCCGGCGCTGTGCCCTGCGGCCAGACAAAGAGGCGGCCCGTCATGCGCAGGTGGAAGGCCAGTCCTGTCACAGTTTCAGGCTTCTCGCCCTCAAGTTCCAGTCTGCCCTGCTCCATCCCTGCCGTCGAATAGAAAAGCGGCCATTGCTCCGCGCTGGTCGGCACGGAGATTTCTTCTCCCGCCTCAGAGGCTTCCTCCCCTCCTTCACCGAAATGCATGAGGAGAAGCTTGCCGCGCCTGCCGACGCCACGAATACGAGGACTCAAACTCTCGACTTCATCAGCCGCCGTGCCGCCCTGCCACGTTCCGGCATTGAGCACAGATATGCCCACGATGCGCCGCCCGCATACCTGCGGGGCCAGCGTCCGTGCCACCGTCTCTACTTCTGGAAGTTCCGGCATGAGGAATCCTTTTTAAGATGCGAGGGAGGCAGCTTTTCTGAGAAAAGCAACCTTTGAGTATAGGCACGCCCGATAAAATCCACAACTTGAAAAATTATAGATTTTCTTTCGAGGACTGTCTTTTGTTGTCCTCTGAAGTCCGCGTGAATCCCTGAAATTTGTAAGTATCATTGAGAGTATCGAAAAGCGCGATACTCTCACCTAGCCAAGGATGAGCCGGATCTATTGTCCGGCCACGTCCAAGGGGTATCATGATACGAGATGCAGGACAAGGAACTCACACCCCTCTTACCGAAGTCTTCATCCGCCGCCTGAAACCGCTCGAAAAGCCGTACAAGCATGTTGATGGGGGGGCTTTTTATTCATGTGCCCCGACCGGGAACAAGCTGTGGCGAATGTCGTACCGTTTCGCCGGAAAAGGAAATCTACTTAGTTTTGGTGAGTATCCTACGGTATCTTTAAAGGATGCCCGGGAGAAACGAGAAGAAGCTAAAAAACTGCTGGCGCAGGGAATTAACCCGTCTGTCCAAACAAAGCTCCATGCCTCTATAACGGACAAGGCGCAGGTAGGCGAGCTTCTCCGCAGGATAGAAGAATACGATGTTTTTTCCGCAGAAGTGTGCGTTGAACCTGGCTCTGATGGTCTTTATTCGTCCTTCCCGAGTTGCTGAGCGCCGAAGGGAAAGAATCGACCTTGACTCACGGGAATGGCGTATTCCTGCCGATACAGACTGAACGAACAAGGAACGCTGCTCCATGCGCGGCACGGCTTCGACAACATGGAGATGCTGAGGGCGTGGCTGTCATACACAAATGCTCTGCCCAATCATGCCATTTTCTGCTTTGTGCCATGAAAAGATAGCAAACACCTAAAAATCTCTATCTGACAAGATATTTGATGCTGAATTTGTCAAGTTCTTCCTCATTTTACTTGTAATTTACTATTTTATTTACGGACAAACTATACGTATCATGGCGCCCCCTGAATGCTGTCTTCAGGAGACGCTATGAACACGATCTGCGAAGGTAAGACCATACCACACGTATCGCAGCATTTTGGCCAGATGGTCAAAACCATACGCAAGAAGAGACAGCTCACCCAAGAAGATCTGTCGGAAAAGTCCGACATCAGAGTACAATATATCAGCAGAATCGAAACCGGCACGGCCAATCCTACACTGAAGGTCATCAGTGCGATTGCCGTTGCCCTTGATGCCGCTCTTTCAGACATATTCTCTGGTCTGGAAAAGAATAACGATTAACTTTTAAACACGGACAGCATTCAGGGAACTCAAATTTCTGAATATGTGATGTCTGCCTGCCTCGTTGACACCTTGGCCCGTTGCAGGGATAATGTAAAAAATTCAAGGAGCAAGATCATGCCTGCCCTCAATATCCTCATCGGCGGAGAATCGTTCCGGGAAATCCGCGAGCGTAACTGCTTTTATGTCGACAAGACTGACCTTCTGGAAGAACTTCTTGCATCTGTTCCTCCCAAGGTCTCTCTCTTCACGCGCCCCCGCCGCTTCGGTAAGACGCTGACCATGAGTATGCTGAGGGAGTTCTTCGATATCCAGAAGGACAGCAAAGGTATTTTTGAAGGGCTGAAGGTCGCTCGCAACAAAGCGCTTTGTGATGAGTGGATGAACAAGTTTCCGGTCGTTTTTCTTTCCTTAAAATATGTTGAAGGACAGAATTTTGACCATGCTGTGGCGCAGTTCGCAAGCCTTATCAGCAGAGTTTGTACTGAGCACGCCTACCTGAATGACTGTGCAGAGGTTACTGCTATTGATAAGCAGGAAATTTCGGGGCTCATATTAAAACAAGCCGATGCCACGTCATTTGAGAACTCCCTGCTGATACTTTGTCGCGCCCTTCAGGCTCACTGGAAAAAACCCGTCATCCTCCTCATCGACGAATACGATGTCCCTCTCGCTTGTGCCCAGCAGAACGGGTACTATCACGAGATGGTGAGCTTTATCCGCAATATGCTGGGGGCGGCCCTGAAGACCAATGAGGCTCTCCAGTTCGCCATACTCACCGGCTGCCTGCGCATTGCCAAGGAAAGCATATTCACGGGGCTGAACAACTTTAAATGCTACGGTATTTCTGAAGTTAAGTTCGCAGATAAATTTGGTTTTACGTCTTCCGAGGTGGATGATATCCTTGTCCAGGCCTCCTTCTCCTTCAAAAAAGAGGAGATGAAGGAGTGGTATGACGGCTATTGCTTCGGCAACGACCGGGAAATGTATTGCCCGTGGGACATCCTGCAATACGTGAACGACCTGTGCGACGATCCGCAGGCCAAGCCTCAGGCCTACTGGAACAATACCAGCGGCAACGCCATCGTCAGAAGTTTTATCGGTCGAACTGATCTGAATATCGGCGAGAAGTTCGAGGCACTCATCAATGG
>JAFQTU010000039.1 GCA_017408905.1 Mailhella sp.
AAAGAAACGACTTTTTCCATGAGGATACCAACATGCCCTTATTCGACACGACATTAAGAAATACGAGAGCTGGCGAGAAGCCTCAGAAGCTCTCCGACGGAGGAGGCCTCTACCTCCTCGTAAAAACCACCGGCAAAAAATTCTGGCATATGGCCTATCGCTTCGACGGCAAGCAGAAACTCCTGAGCTTCGGCCAATATCCTGAGGTCAGCCTCAGTGATGCCCGCGAGGCTCGGCAGAAAGCTCGTGAGCTACTGGCAAAAGGCATCGACCCCGGTCAGGTGAAAAAGGAAGCCAAGTTGGCGAAAAAAGCCGAAGAGCAGGCTGTCCGCAATACCTTCCAGAAAGTCGCCAGCGAGTGGCTTCAGAAGTACGAGGTCAAGATTTCCGAGAAACACGCCGCCAAGCTCAAACGCTACCTTGAGACCAAGATATTCCCCTTGATTGGTCATAAGCCTGTTGCTGAACTGACACCTCAGGATTTTCTTACCGTTGTCAGTGAAGCCGAAAGGCTGGGGCATAACGAACCCGCTCATAAAATTATGCACCTGTGCAGTCAGGTGATGCGATATGCAAGGAAAAAATGACGCTCCACGGTTTCCGCGCGATGGCAATCACTCGGCTCAACGAGATGAATTTTCTCCCCGACACCATCGAAGCCCAGCTCGCCCACAAATGCGCCGATGACGTGCGCCTCGCATACAACCGAGCCGACTATATGGCTGAACGGAAAGACCTCGTCCAGAAATGGGCTGACTATCTCGATGAGCTTCGTAACACTACATAACTTCGGAGGATGCCATGATGATTGCTACCAATACCGAAACCCGAATCTACGCTCCCGCTGAAACGCCTGCTTCCGAAACTGAAGGCTTCCCTCAGTTCACCATCGCTGATACTGGCTGGACGGACGAGGAGCGGAACGCCATGCTCCAGCACGGCTATGACGGCATGGATATGCTGAGGACGTGGCTCGACTAAGCCTTCTCCCTCTTCCAATACCCATAACCGACTCCTTATTTGCCGCATTTTCGATGTGTGGCAGGTGGGGAGTCGTTATTTTTTAAACTTTTTTCAGATTTTTTTGAGAATTTTTTTGGGGAAATCAGCAAGCTACATAGTCCAGGATAAAGCAGGATAGTCCGGCATAAAACACAGTCGTACAAAATCAAAGACATTGTTTTTACTAAATAAATTGTGATAGAGCCTCCGTCAGCTAATTCAAAAAAAACGGAGGTACTTTTATGAAGCATGATCTACCGGCAGTCGGTTACGTCCGTCTGCCCCAAATCCTCAACATCTTCCCCGTGAGTAAGAGCGCGTGGAGGGAGGGATGCCGAAGCGGCGTCTTTCCTAAGCCCGTGAAGCTCGGGCCGCGCACTACAGCGTGGCGTGTGGAAGATATCCGCGCCCTCATGGAGCGCATCAACACGGCGAGCATCGCCTATGACTAGGGAGCCGCCATGTCGTACCTTGTCCTTCACATGGATAAGTTCAAGCGCGAGTCCCTGCGCGGCATCCAGAGCCACAACAGGCGCGAACGGCGAAGCCATTCCAATCCCGACATCAGGCCCGAAAAAAGCGGCGAGAACTACGACCTGCATCAGCCAGTAGTGCGCGACTACGCCCGCGCGGTACAGGCCCGTATCGAGTCTCTCAACCTGCCCAAGGCCGTGCGCAAAGACTCGGTCGTCCTCTGCGGCCTGATCGTCACCTCCGACCTGCCTTTCTTTGCTCGTCTGTCGCCAGAGGAACAGCGACGATTCTTCGAGGAGAGCCGCGACTTCCTCACCCGCTTCGTGGGTCAGGAGAACGTCATTTCCGCCATGATCCACATGGACGAAAAGACTCCGCACATGCACTTCCTGCACGTTCCGGTGACGCCGGAAGGTCGGCTCAGCGCCAACGCTATCTACACGCGGGAAAGCCTGCGCCGCCTGCAAAGCGAACTTCCTGAGCATCTTCAAGCCTGCGGTTTCCGTATTGAGCGCGGCGTAGAGCAGGTTCCCGGTGCGCGGCGCATCCATCTGAACACCCGAGAGTTCAAGCAGGAGAAGGAAGAGCGCGAGTGCATCGCCGCCGACAACGTGAAAGTTCTGCGTCATGCGCTCGATACGCTCTACGCAGCCAATGAGCTTGAAGAGCATCTCAAAGGCAAAATCAAAGACTACGAGAAGCAGGCCCGCGAGGCCGAACGGTATCTCTCCCGAAATGAGGAGCTGCCCGAAGCATCCATGTTCAACTTCAAGACCGTGCTGGCGCAGGCGAAGCGTGTCATCGAAGAGCAGAAAAGGGCTCTTGCAGAAAAGGCCATTCTGCAGGGGCGGAAGGAAATCGTTGATGGACTTCTTGCCGAGCGAAATCGCGAACTGAAAGAGCTGGCCCGCCGGATTGACCGCCTCCGTCGAGAGCTTGAAGAGCTGAAGAAGCAGAACGACGAGACCGAAGAGGAGTCGCGCACTCTCAAGCGCTTTCTCGATCAGCCGGACGAAAAGCCCCGCTTCAAGCAGTTCCTCGCTGACAAGCAGGAAGAGGAGCGCCGTGCCGAAATGGAGCGGCAGAATCGCCTCTCCTCGCGCAGGCCTGCGCCCACCCACGAAGACAATGGGCCTTCCTTCTCCCCTCGATAATCCAAGCTCCCAGACCTTGGCCCGAGGCCCAAGATATAGCCCACTATGCCATAAATTAAATACTACCGTAGACTACGATGGACAAATAAATTTTATATTTTCAATAAATTATGAACAATATAAAGCCATGGTAATCTATGCTGGTCCATTGACGTCCAGAATTTTTAGGGGTATTTTTCGGGGTACGATAACGGAATACTTTATCCCTTTTTACGCTTCGCAAGGAGGGCCTCATGCCCAGAATCATAAAACCGCTGACGGCCGCACAGGTCAAGAACGCCAAAGCCCAGGATAAGCCCTATAAGCTCTATGACGGCGGCGGGCTGTTCCTGATGGTCACGCCTGCGGGGAGCAGGCTCTGGCGATTGAAGTATCGTCAGGAGAACGGCAAGGAAGGGCTGCTCTCCTTTGGCGCGTATCCTTCGGTATCGCTGGAGCAGGCAAGGCGGAAGCGGGATGAAGCTAAACAGCAGAAGGCTTCAGGAAACGACCCCGGACAGGTGGCACGAGCCGAGAAGGCAGAAGGGAAGGCGTTCGACCGCCAGTCCTTCGCCGCCATAGCCGCCCAGTGGATGGACTTCATGGCTTCCAAAGTCGCCCCTCAGACCATGACCTACTACCAGTCCCTGATGAAGAACTACCTCCTGCCCAGCTTCGGGGGAATGTCCGTCAGGCAGATCAAGCCGAAGCACCTGATAGAAGTGTTCCGCAAAATCGAGGAAAGGGGAACGCTCTACAGCTCCAAGAGGGCGTGCCAGCTCTGCTCGAACGTCATGCAGTATGCGGTCGCCCTTGAGATCATCGAAATCAATCCGGTGCCGTCCATCCGGCAGCTGCTGAAAGTGCCCAAGTACGGCCATTTTTCAGCGGTCACCGACCCGCAGTCTCTGGGAAGAATCCTGAAGAAAATCGAAGTGTATGAGGGGTACAGCTCCATGAGGAATGCCCTCCGTATGATTCCCTATGTCTTCGTGCGCTCCAACGAGCTTCGGAGTGCGAGGTGGGAGGATATCGACTTCGAGTCCTGCGAGTGGCGGTACACCGTCCGCAAAACCAATACGCCACACATTGTCCCTCTGGCTCCGCAGGTCATGGCTATCCTTGAAGAACAGAGGGCGATCTCCGGGCAGTACGAGCTTGTCTTTCCCGGCTATCGGGATAAGACGAAAGTTCTGGGTGCTTGCACCTTGAGTACGGCTCTCCGTTCCATGGGGATTTCCGAGACTGAAATGACCATCCATGGATTCAGGGCGACGGCACGAACCCTTCTGGATGAGGTGTTGGGCGAACGCTACGAGCTTATCGAACACCAGCTCGCCCACGCCGTTCGAGACCCTAACGGACGAGCCTATAACCGTACCGAACACCTTGCGGAACGAAAGCGTATGATGTGCCGATGGGCAGATTATCTGGATGAGCTTCGTTCCAACGCCTGACGGAATTCCTTCCAACGAACGAATAAACGATTTAAACGAAAGAAACGAAGTAAACGAATTATACGAAATAATCTCCGACTTTTTTCGTTTATTTCGTTTTTTTCTTTCTTCGTAATTTCGTAAATCTATACCGCTAAGGCATAGCGGCAGAAGCAGACACAGCTTCGACCTGTATGTTTTTGAACGGGACACACGGGGGTAACGGGACACTCTTTTATATTTCAAATAGTTATCCTTGATTTTTCTGTCCCGTTGCTGTCCCAATGTCCCGTTTTGATTCAAGACGTTGAATTTCTTCGGTGATGCGGATATCCAAAAGTGTCCCGATGTCCCGTTTGAAAAATTATAACGGGACAGAAATATTCTTCTCCAACATACTGAAATGTTTGTCACTGTCCCGGTGTCCCGTGTGTCCCGTTCATTTTTGCGCAGGGTGGACATTTTTTTGGCAGTTACATCCTTTCCGCTCCTCGTTATCCCTTGCAAAGTCGGCCGGGAATCGCTATTTAAAAAGGGAACCCCGGCATCTGCTGCTAACAGACGCCGGGGCTGGCACGGCGCGGTGAACGCCCCCATGCACAGTTGCCTAGCAGGTATTCCTTTTCGACCCCGACCCACCGCTAATGGGCCGGGGTCACTGTTATCTGGCGTTGGATGCCGAGAACAGGACTAAGGCCATAGCTATAAGCAGGATGAAAACGATCCGCATGGCTACTGCCCTCCTTATCCGCTTGCGCCGTGCCGAGCGCATGGTGGAAGGGCAACTGTGCAGGAGCGTTATACTGCCATTCCCTATTCCCCGCAATCTCTTTCCTTACGGATAAGCAACGAGGCCGCGACTCCCAACGAACCGGAGCGCGGCCTTTTTCATTTCTTTTCTTCTGGCGATTCGCATCGCATGGAGAGGGGTTCGAAGGGGCGTCAGCCCATCGCCAGCCGCAGGGTAGTACGCGGAGCGTATATACCTTGCGTATGCTGGCCTTTGGGAATTTGGCTCAGGCTCAGATAAGCATCTGGCACGCTCTCTGAAAGAGAGGATTCACTGCGAAAATTTCAACTGGTTCACTGGTTCAGCACTATAGCGTGAACCAGTGAACCAGTTAGCTTTTCGGCGGCTGTCTACCGAACCAGTTATAGGGCAGTATCGAACCAGCAAGGGAATAAGTGCTTGACTTTCAACATGTTACATAGAGGCAACAGCGAAGCAGTAAAAAAGCGGCAGCGGAGCAGTCATCACAGCCAACTGGTTCACCGCATCCGGCACGCGAACCAGTTGAAAATGCCCTTGAGCAAAACGGAAAACAAAGGGCGGCGAGGTGCGTTTCAGGGCGGTAGAGAACAGCCTTTCAATGCCGGAGAGTTGCTCCCCACCATGGGAGGATTTTGCTGAAAAAGAAGCTGTCCCCGCCTCTTCTTTTATGTGGAATTGGACTCCATCTCATCATGCCACGCGTATAGTCGACAGCCTGTTTTCACGCCTGGCGATTCCTATCCACGCCAGGAGCATCACCGACCTTCCCCCTGCAGACAGACGGCTTTTCGTTCCCCTGTACCTTTTCTGATGTCCTCAGAGGATCTCCTGAACAGAGAATGTCCACCAGTACATCCTTCGGACTGACTTTATGGGCAGAAGCCTCGATAAGGGTTTTTCCTTGCAGGATGGCAGTTGACGCCTTCCCCATCCTGTCGAGGACTTCCCTCCTCTCAGACTCCCGCCATGCTCGGTACTGCGTTTCTCGCATGGGATGAGGTTTTCGGCTAAGTCAGAACCACCCGTAAAACGGGTGGTTCTGACTTTAACCAAAAAGGACTTTCGATTTCTCGTAAGTCTTTGAAATTTCTTGGCCCCAAGGGGGGGTATTTTTATGGTGTGTAACCGAATGAAATTGTTGATGATTTGCGATTTCTGACGGTAAAAATGCCTACAAATTTACCCACTTTCCAAAAATATTTTGATGGACGTTAAAACGGCCTGCTGGATGAAGGGGCTGGCAGGCTGTTTTTGTGAGCCGTGCTTAGATGCAAGGTAAGGGTACGGCATCGACCTTTGCTTAGAAAAGGGGAAGACCACGTCCTCCCCTTCTCTAGTTCAGCTGTTCCGTGTTGTGCTCTCAGCGGAAGATTTTTTCTTTACTTGCCGAAAGTACACTTGGGGAAGGTGCATATCTTGCAGGACAGGCAGTAGCCGCCTTCGCCCATACGAGCCACTTCGGCGCGGGTGATGCTGCGTCCGGCCAGCAGGCGGGGCAGGATGAGGTCGAAGATAGTGTTCTTGAAAAACAGAGCGCAGGCAGGCACACCCATGACCTGAATATTCTGTTCTTCATATTCGATGCGACCAGTCATAGCCATGGCTCCGGGCAGGACGGGCATGCCGTAGACCATGTCCTTGAGCCCTGCTTCGAGGAGTGCCGGGCGGGTGACATCGCCGGGATCCACGGACATGCCGCCAGTAGTGACGATAAGATCCACGCCCTTCTGCTTCATTTCGTTCACGGCTTCAACGATAAGGGACTTATTGTCCGGTACGATGCGGGTGTGCACGATATCGCAGCCGTACTGTCTGGCCTTATTGGTCATCACCGGGATGAACTTGTCCTCAATAATACCGTTGAAGACTTCCGTACCCGTGACAAGTACCCCCATTTGCGCGCGGCGCAGCGGTGTGACTGTGAAAAGAGGCGTGTCTCCCAGCACCGCAAGGGCCTTGCGCAGATTCGCACGGTCGAGGAAGAGCGGAATGGCGCGGGTTCCAGCGAATTTCTTCCCTTCCATGACTAGCGTGGCGTCCTGCCGGCTTCCGCACATCACGTCGGGCACAAGGTTGAAGCTCTCCAGTTTTTTCACATCCACAGTGAGCAGACCGGTACACTCGGCCACGAAGTCTATCTTGCCTTCGCGCGGCGGCAGAGAATAGGTCACGCCCGGGCCAGCCATACGGGAGGCAAAGATCTCTGCGGCCTTGTTTTCGTGAACAGGGGCTTCGGGGCTGTCCACCTCGTCAGCCAGAACGGCCACTTCAAAGCGGCCTATCTGCTGAAGACGGCAGAGGTCGCCCGGAGACACCACCTGCCCAGCCTTGAAGGCCGTTCCTTTGAATTCCCCGGGGACGATGCGCGTCATGTCGTGGGCCAGCGTCCTTCCCACAGCGTCTTCGGCTTTGAGAACGTGCACAGCGGGCACAGCAGCCTGCGAAGCCTTATGCGAGAGGAAATAATCCTCGCCCTGACAGCCACGACATACCGACCCATTCTTGATGGGGTACACCTCGCCGCAAACCGGACAAATGGCCATGGCGCCACCAGAACTGCGTTCCAGCAATTCTTTGTGCACAGCTATGGGTTCGATGCGACAGACACTTTCCCCGGCGGCCTCGATTTCTGCAAGAAGAGCCTTTTCGTCCTGCTCCTTCTTGCTCTTTTCCCGCATGAGCCAGCCACGCAGTTCAGGCCACGCCGCGAGCTTTTCCATATCGAGGCTCACGCGCACCCCAATGCCGCTGCGCTTATCGTAAAGAGTGACCGCATAACGGCCAAGGTCGCGCACGCGCACCCAGCCGTTTCCCATACTGCAGGGAGTGAGGAGCTGAACAGCATCAGGCAGACACTTGCGCGTTTCGCACACAGCTTCGAAGAGCGTTCCTTCCGGGAGTTCACGTTTGGCTCTGGCAACCATGAAGCCGCCGAGCAGCACGCCCGGAGCCGCATAGCTGTGAAAGTTTTCGGCCATCTTTTTGAATTCTGCGAAGCTGTATTTGTCGATATTCATGAGAACCCTTGAAGAAAAAGTGAATCAGTCTATGCCGCAGAAGCCGAAGCGGGCCAGAACGGCCTGCCCCTGCTTGGAAAGCACGTAGGTAAGGAAGCGTCCAGCCTCATCGGGATTGGCGGCAGAAGCGGTTACCGCGATGGGATAGGAAACAGGGCTGTGTCCTTCAAGCACAGCCTCCACACGCACGCGGTCAGCCATAGCAAGGGCATCGGTGCCGTAGACGATGCCGGCATCGGCCTCGCCGCGTTGAACATAGGCCAGCACCTGCCGCACATTGCTGCCGTAGACGAACTTGGGTTCCAGTGTATCCCAGAGCCCGGCATGGCTCAGGGCTTCCTTGGCGTAGCGTCCGGCGGGAACACTGGCAGGCGTGCCTACAGCGATACGAGTCACGCCAGCCTCAGCAAGATCGGCAAGAACGAGAGGGCGGCTCTGGGCAGGAGAAATAAGCACCAGCGTATTCTTCGCCATGTTGCGGCGGCTTTCGGGGCGAATGAGCTTGGCACCGGCGGCTCTGTCCATGGTAGCCTGATCAGCAGAGGCGAACACGTCGACGGGCGCGCCACTCTGCATCTGTCGAAGCAGATTGTTGGACGATGCAAAGTTAAGCTGGATCTCTATGCCGCTGGCAGATGTAAACTCTTTGGCCAGAACAGTAAAAGCTTCGGTAAGGCTGGATGCTGCCGACACGGTAAGAGCTTCGGCCTGTGCATGGGGAGGGGCTGTCCACAGCAGGGAAGCGAGGAAGAACGCACTGGCACACTTTGGGAAAAAATTCATAATTTCCTCCTGTTCTATGATATTTTTGAAATGATATATGCCCTGTTTTTCACTAGGGGTAAAGCCTTTTTTCTCTGGAAAGGAGAAAGTTTTTCCGGTAGGCTTCATAGAAATGGCGGAACGTCGGCTCCTGCACTGGGCTGACTTTCTTCTTAATGTCCTTTTGTCCGTTCCGGTACGACAATGCTGCAGGAAATCTCCCTTTTTCCCGTTCTTCTTTCTCTCAAGGTGGCCTCGTTTTCCACGCTGGCCGCTCTCGTACTGGGGGTGGGAGCGGCGCGCCTTCTGGCAAGGAAACGTTCCGCCGCCTCTTCCGTGCTGGACGTGCTCTGCACTTTGCCCATGGTGCTTCCGCCCACAGTGCTGGGCTATTACCTCATCCTGCTTTTCGGGCGTTCCGGCCTTCTTGGCCCTGCCATGCAGAGCATGGGACTCCAGCTCATGTTTTCGTGGCAGGGAGCAGTGACAGCAGCTACAGTGGTGATTTTCCCGCTCGTCTATCGTTCGGCACGGGCGGCCCTGGAGCAGGTGGATGTTTCGCTGGAGCAGGCGGCTCGTACACTGGGTGCCCCGGAGTGGAAGGTCTTTTTCTATGTGACCCTGCCGCTGGCCTCGCGGAGCATATTGTCGGGCGCTATGCTGGCCTTCGCACGCGGCATGGGTGAGTTCGGAGCCACGCTTATGATCGCGGGGAATATCCCCGGCAAGACGCAGACCCTCGCCCTGGCCATCTATGACGCATTTCAGGCCGGGAACGACGAGCTTGCATCAATGCTGGTGCTGGTGACTTCCGCCATCTGCGCCACCATACTCGTTGCGGCGGAGCGGCTCCTCGGCAGGAGGCATGCATGATAGCGATAGCCGCCCGTTCCACTCTGCGGCATGGACGCAGTTCCTTCACGCTCGATATAGACTTTGCGAGTGAGGCCTCACGCCTTGTGCTGTTCGGGGCTTCGGGGTCAGGCAAAACTCTTACGCTTCAGATGATCGCAGGTCTCGCAAGGCCGGATTCCGGGCGCATCGTGCTGGACGACAGCGTGCTTTTCGATTCCACCAGCGGCATCGATCTGCCCCCGCAGCAGCGAAGCGTGGGCTACCTTTTCCAGCAGTACGCACTTTTCCCGCATATGAGCCTGCGCGAGAACCTCGCCTTCGCACTGCGCAGCCGCTACGGCCTTGTGGCCTCGCTGAGTGATTTTTTTGCAGAAAAAACTCGCTGTTTCCCGGAAGTGAACGCGGTTATGGAACGCCTTGAGATAGCGTACCTTGCGGATCGCCTTCCGAACCAGCTTTCGGGCGGACAGAAGCAGCGCGCCGCTCTGGCCCGGGCTCTGCTTACCAAGCCGAGGGTACTCCTGCTCGATGAGCCCTTTGCCGCACTCGACCCTCTTCTGCGCATACGGATGCGCCGGAGCATGGATGACTTCCTCAAGGAATGCGGCATTCCTCTCATTATGATAACGCATGATCCAGAAGATGTGGATATGTTCGCGGACGATCTTGCCCTGTATTCGCGCGGCCGCATCCTGCGCATGGAACGCGATTTCCACAACCGACGCCTCTTTGCGCAGGACACGCTTTCCTGCCTTGCCGATCTTGCAGAAGCGGAAGACGATCATGCGCGCCCACACGGCTTCGACGACGTGTAGATCCCTCTCTCCCTGTAAGGCGGCCCTGCCCACACGCCATGCTTTTCCTTTTGCTGACTACGCCTTCTTCCGAGTCTTGGCGGAGCATTCCGGCAGAATAGAGCGTATTATGTCGAGCGTGCCATCTTCCTGCCATTTCTTCCAGCGCCGCCACGCCGTAGCGTAACTGCCCATTTCGCGCGGCAGATCGCTCCAGCGGCATTGGCGTTCCAGAACAAAAAGCACGGCTTCCAGCACCTGCCTGTCGTCGGCGCGAGGCCGCCCCTTGCGTCTGGCTGGAGGAAGGAGCTCTTCTATCCTGCTCCACTGGTTGTCATTAATGAAGGGCATATTTTATCCTTATCCTATTAGGAGTATTCGCACATTTTTACAGGAAGCCCCATGTCGCCCACATCGGAGAGCGCAGGAGCGAGCACGTCAGAGGCTGTCGTTTCGGGGGCGGTTCCGCTTTCTTCGGCAAAACGCCGGGCCATGGCTATGGCACGTCCGCGCCGTGCGCGTATGGCTTCGCATGCCTCCGTACTGTCCGCATAGAGTTCGAGCTTCTGCTCGAAGCGCTGTTCCAGCGACACGGGGCGAGAACCGTACACGTATTTGTCTGCCAGAAAGATAAGTTCGCGTTCGGTAAGGGGCATATCCGGCGGCAGGTCTATGTCGCGGTGATCTTCCACCAGCCTTGCCATTCTTTCCAGACCCCAGCCGCGAAGGAGGCGACCGGCGGCCTCTTCGTGCTTCGGCTGCCCCTTGCACATATCGTGCAGCAGGGCCCCGGAGCGGGCAAGTCGGCGGTCGAGTCCGGCGTTCTTCGCTTCGTTCAGCGCATCGGTGAAGGCGGAAGCGAGTGCGGCCACGGCACGGGCATGGGCCATGCCTTTGGGCGGAACATCAAGAAGTTCGAGCAGTGCCTCAGCTTCCTGAGGGGCAAGACAGTCCAACGTAGGGGCAAGGCCGCAAAGTGTGCGGTAGGCCTCAGCGTTGTCCATATCTTTCAAGATAAAGGAGTCCGCCGTCGCCACGGTCTGAGCCTTGCCACCGTATTCGCGGAGCAGACCGCGCAGTCCGTCCGCGCTGTCCTTCTCCAGAAGTATCTGCCTCAATTCGCCACGGATGAGCGGCGGATGCCCGACTTTACCCTGAAAGCTGGGAATGAAGATTTTGGCATGGTTCTGCTTCGTGGCCTCCAGAACAAGGCGTATGGTCATGCGGCGTACCAGCGGCACGTCCACGGGGTGAACGAAAAAGGCGGTGCAGTCTTCGGGAAGCGCGCAAAGACCTGCCTTCACGCTGGAGAGCATACCCTGTTCCGGCTTGGGGTTCAGGGCGAAGCGCGCCTCGCAGGCCTGTGCTGCCGCTCTTGTTTCCTCGAAGCGGTGGCCGCCCACCACAAGAGGTTCCACGCCTTCGGAGCGGTAGAGCGCGCAGAGTCGTGCCAGAGCCGTGGCGGGCCCTCCGGGAAAGGGAAGTTCGAGCAGCGGCTTGAAATGCGGAGCCATGCGGCTCGAAAAACCTGCGGCCAGGATCAGAGCGAAGGCAGGCATATCCTTCCTCCTGGAGCTGCGCTGTCCTTACGCCATTTGGGCGAAGGCACACCGTGCCTGTAGGCGATGCATTCGGCAAGGATGCTCACGGCGATCTCTTCCGGGGTCTCGGCGCCGATATCAAGGCCGATGGGGCTGTGGATGCGGCCGAGGTCGGTCTGCGTGAAGCCCTGTTCCAGCAGGAGACGGTAGATCTGTTCACGCTTGCGCGTACTGCCTATCATGCCGATGTAGCCTGCCTGACTGCGCAGAGCCTGTTCGGCAGCGTCCTTATCGTAAAGGTGGCCGCGCGTAACGATGACCACATAGTCTGCCTCCGTGAGCGCGAAGCTCTCCAGACAGTGGGCGTAGTCCGGCGAAACGTGGGTCACGGCCTGCGGGAAGCGCTCGGCCGAGGCGAATTCGGGGCGGTCATCCACCACGTGCACCTCGAAGCCTGCCATGGCTGCCATGGCCGCAGTGGGCCGCGATACGTGGCCGCCGCCAAGGATGATCATGCGGTCGGGCCTGCGGCATGGGTCACAGAAATACGGAGCGCCTCCAGCCGTGACAATGGCCGATTCCATCAGCGGGGCGGAGCGCAGAACATCTTCCACCTCGGGGGACAGGGAAGCCCCGGCGCTCGAACCGTCGGCATAGAGCACGCTCCACGCAGTCTCCTTCGGGGGGAAGGGGCGGACTATGCGGCCCCCTCTGCCCCGGGCGGCTTCAAGGGCCAGCTCTGCCGAGGCGTGCTCCGGCGCAAGAGAGAAGCGCGGCAGTATGCTGTTGGAGCGGTTGGGAACAAAGGGTTCGACGAGTACACGCACACGCCCACCGCAGATCATTTCGGAAGCGGCGGCAAGGGTACCGTCCATCTCGAAGTCGAGGAAGCGGGGAAGCAGCGTTTCGCAGGCTTCGGCGCAGGCTTCGATGACTCTGGCTTCAGCCAGTCCGCCGCCCGTAGTTCCACATATGAGGCCATCCGGCCCGGCGAGAAGGCGCGAACCTGCTCCGCGCGGCGCAGAACCCTGCTGATGGACAATGGTAGCAAGGGCAGCACAGCGGCCGGAATCGAGTTCAGCGCAGAGACGCTGGAGCAGTTCGAGCATGGAAGCCTCCTTTTCGTATATGTCGGAGAACGGGCACGCCGCCTTCGTACTGCCAGCGCCCGGAAAGCGGGGCAAGGCGGCGCAGAGGGCTGCCGCAGGGACAGGGGCCGGACAGCCATGATGCGGCGTCGCCGGTGCGGTAGCGTATGAGGGGCATGGCCTCGCGGTTCAGCGTGGTGAGCACCAGTTCGCCGACCTGCCCTTCCGCAACGGGGGACAGTGTACGAGGGTCGAGTATTTCAAGAAAAAGGTCGAGCTCCCGCAGGTGGTAGCCGTGTCGGGCAAAACATTCCACCCCGCCGCCGAAGCAGGTCTCGGTCATGCCGAAGTGGTCGAGCACCTCGCAGGAAAGCAGGCTTTCGAGGCCGCACCGTACCTCGGCGTCCAGAACGTCGCCGCTGGACTGTATGCCGTTCACGCAGCAGGCCTGCGCGCGCAAGCCTTCGTCTTCGCGTACAGCGTCAAGGAGCGCGGCAAGCTGATGTGGCGCGGCCACAAGTGCTTGGGGTCTGAAGCTAAGTATGTCGGCCTTCAGTGTAGAGGCGGTGGCCGCAGGATTGCCAGCAGAGACGGTGACGCCGTCAAGCGAAAGCGCCTGATGCAGAAGGTCGGTCACGCCGTTTGGGCTGTCGGCTCCCGGCAGGAGCACCATGAGGCGTTCTCCCCTGTGCACGAGCTGGGCCATACCGTGGCGGAAGAAGGAGGCTGTACGGCGCAAGTCGTTTTCCGAAAATGCGATACGCTTGGGTGTGCCTGTGGAGCCGGACGTGGAAAGCGTGACGATGCGGCTCACGTCGCCCTGCGGGATGCAGAGGAACTGCCGGTAGTCCTGAAGATCCTGCGGCGTGGTGAAGGGCAGGCTCAGCATATCGGCTTCGCAGCGGATATCGAGGTTCAGCCCCGCAAGGGTTCGGGAATACCAGCGGCTGTGTTCCCTTGTCCGGTGCAGGACTTCGCGTAGGGCCTGAAAGCGCGCCTCCTCAAGGCGTTCGGCCAGTGGTCCTTCGCCCGGACACTGTGAGCTGAGCCACGCGTCCATGACAGAGCGGGGCACGGCATGGGGGACAGAGCGGGAAGCAGAACAGCTCATGGACGGCCCCGGTACAGGCTCACGCCTCCAAGGGAGGTGAGATTGTAGGCGCAGAAGGGGACGAGTCTGCCGTCTTCGTGCACCACATGGATACAGCATCCGCGCACACGCTCGATATCGAAACTGAGGGCATCCTGAAAGGCCATGGCCGAAAGAGTGAATCGGCGAGCCGTGCCGGATTGGGAGAGAAAGCGTGAAAAAGCGTCGTGCAGAGAGGGGGTGTTCTCTTGCGTGGCGTTGCGCCAGTGTGCCGCCGTGAAGGCGCGGGAAATGCGCGAGCCTTCGGCATTGTCGATGCTCTGGGGCTGGACGTCTTCGACTTTCACTCCGCTGCCGCCGGAACAGCATGCCGCCCCTATGGGGGCAGAAAGACCTTCGCCCTCACGAGCATAGACGGCGCTGAAGGAGCACATGGAGTGCTCGCAGGAAGGTGCGTGGAAGTCGGCTGCGTGTACCATGCCGGAACTCTGGACTTCGAGGGCGGTCATAATTTCGGGCAGGGTGATGCGTGGGGCGGCTTCCAGCTCCCATGGGAAGCGTCCGAAGGAGGAAACGGGCTGGATATGCAGGCCGCGCACGTGCTGGCCCTGCGCCACGGCCCAGCGAAGGGTATCGCCGAGCAAACCGTCGTTCACGCCGCGCACCAGCGTGCACACCAGCACCACGCCAAGCCCGGCATCCCGACAGGCTTCGATGGCAGCCAGCTTCTCATCAAGGCATTTCCGGCCTCGCAGGGCAAGGCAGACCTCGTCGCTCACAGCATCGAATTGCAGATAGACGGAATCCAGTCCGGCCTCGCGGAGTCTGCGGGCATAATTCTCTTCCGTGCCGAGGCGCAGGCCGTTGCTGTTGAGCTGAACAAGGCCGAAGCCGCGTGAAGCTGCCATGGCTACAATATCGGGCAGGTCTTCGCGTTCGGTGGGTTCGCCGCCGGAAAGCTGGATATTGCAGGAGCCGGAAGCGGCGAAGAGCGCGTCCATCTGCCGGGCTATGGTCTCGGGCGAGGGGGCATGCCCGGATCGTCCTGCGCGGGCAAAACAGATCGGACAGCGCAGGGAACAGCGCTGAGTGACTTCGATAAGCCCGGTGCAGGTATGCTGGGCGTGTTCAGCGCAGAGTCCGCAGTCAAAGGGGCAGCCGTGGCGTACTTCCACAGCAGGCCGCGCAGGATAAGCAGGGATGCGCGAACCCTTACGCCAGTCGGCAAAGAGAGGGGCTTCGCCGTTGTCGCGCCAGACAGGAGCTTTGAACTCGCCGTGTTCCGGGCAGGTTTTACAGAGGAAAACAGCTTCACCATCGCGCACGTAGAAGGCATCCAGGCGACGCAGGCAGACGGGACAGAGGCTCTGGGTACGGGCTTCCAGCATATCAGTATCCGGGGGGGGGCAAATGTCAGAAGCCGAGGCGTTCAAGCTGGTAGGCTTCGCCGATTTCCATGATTTTGGCCCAGCATTCGCAGAGCAGCTCGCCGCAGAGTTCCATGGGGGGCTTGGAACCTGTTTCCACACTCTGCCCGGAAGAGGCGGCAAGGCTCCGGGCAATGGCGTCACAGCTCGTTCCGCAGTCCTGCATCCGTTCCATGAACCATGTGGCGTAGTCGTTGAGCATGGCGTCCAGCATGGGGTGAGGCTCCTCGGCAACGGGGCTGGCCAGCCACGTGAGGGCCACAGCCCCTGCAGAAAGCAGTCCGCACGGTCCGCCGGACTGTCCTATGCCGTGGCCGAGGCCGCGCACCGAGGCAAGCAGTGCGGGATTTTCCTCCCCTGCTGCCCGTTGAGCGAGGACGAGGAGGAGTTGGGAACAGTTATAGCCCTGACGAACGTAGGGCAGGAGTTCAAAAAGCAGTGCGTCCATAGGCATACTCGGAAACAGTTGCAGGGTTCAGGAGAGTTCTGCCAGCCAGAGGCCGTAGCCGAGTCGACGGCCGGAGCAGGCACAGGTGCGGAGCGATTCAGGCAGCCCATCGCTGTACCATATCAGCTTGGCGGCAAAGGTCTTGAGCGCGGTGCCGTGCTCTTCGAAGGCAAGAATCCGAAAACCAGCGCCCTTAAGTGCTTCTTCCAATTCCCAGCGGGGGACGGCCCCTTCCGAACAGGAGGGAGTGGCTGAAACAGGATTCAGGGCAGATGTACTGCCGATTCCGTCGCGAAGGTAAAGATCGCTGAGCAGGAATCTGCCGCCGGGGCGGAGCAGGCGGGCAAAATTCCTGAGGACAGCCCCCTTGTCCGGGAGTAGAGAAAGTACGCATTCGCAGAGCAGGCCGTCGAAGCTTTCCGGCGGGAAGGGAGGTTCAGCCGCATCTCCCCGCACGAAGGGCAGTCCTTCATCGCACTGCCTTTCCTTGTCCAGCCCCACGGCATTGAAGCCGAACTCGAGGAGCAGACCCAGAGTGGCCCCAGCTCCGCATCCGATATCCAGAAGACGCGAAGAGGGGGCGAAGGCGCAGAGTTCCAGTCCGTGCCGTGTGAGCTCGAGGCCGCCGGGCCGCCAGCAGTCTCCGGCAGTACTTCGGAAAGTCGCCGTACCGTAGAGGGGAGGAACCGCCATCATTTGTCTTCCAGCAGTGCTTCCACTTCGGCCATCTTGCCGTTGGCAAGGGATTCGGGAATGAGAGTCATCCCGCACTGAGGACAGCGCGGAAGTACCACATCGAAGGCGCTGTTCATATAGAAGACCTGAACTTTGAGCTGTTCCAGCGGAACATTGCAGACAGCGCAGAGCCAGTCGCCATGATCGGGCTTGAATTCAGGATCGAGTGCCATGCTTGCTCCTCAGGCTCGTATGCGTTTTTCCATGACGATTTCGGTGGAGGGCTGTATGGCTCCGGGAACCACCATGCGGTGGCACCATGCCCGCAGCAGAGTGAAACCGCCGTCCTCGTCGGCGCGGTATTCCACCCAGAAGGTCACACGGCGGGGACGCCACGAACCGAGGAAGTGTCCGGTCTCGCGATCCCTAAACTTCATGCCCGTGGCTTCTATGCCCTGCACGGCCTCCAAAGCGTCCTGCCGCAGAATGAACTGCCGCTCCAGAGATGCCAGTACATCGTCGGAGATGCGCAGGGAGAAGGTTCCGCCAGCCTCGCCAACTTCGCCTTCTGCGCCCAGTGCTTCGCGACGGAGGGCGGCACGCCCGGCACGTCGGGAGGAAAGGCCGGGGTCGCCCTTTTCCGGGGCAAGGCCAGCAGTCTGGGGAAGAATGTCGAAGAGATGCCAGCTTTCGCCCTCGTTTTCCAGCGTGGCAGCGAAGCGGTCGCGGCACATAATGCAGGAGGTGAGCACAGGGCCGTCGAAGTCCTGTGCGCGTTTCCCGGTCATGTCGTCGGCTAGTTCGGGCTGGGCATTCCACACAAGGCCGCCATAGCCGCAGCAGGCCGTGGCTTCTCTCGTGCGGACAGGTTCGACGAGCTCCGCGCCAGCCTTGGATGCAAGGGAACGCACGGCCTTCTGCCATGCACTGTCGTGTCGAGCGCCGCAGGGATCCTGCACGGTGAATCGGGAAGGCATGGCTTCAAAGGACGGAACTTCGGGCATGAGTTCATCCAGCATTTCCCAGAGCGAGACTATGCGCGCCGTGGGCAGGGCCAGTCGGAGCGTGCTCTTGCAGGAGGAACAGGCCACTATGATTTCGGGCCTGCCGCACGCTTCCCACTGGCGGCAAAGCTCGGCGGAGTGCTCCTCGAATACGGCTTCGCGTCCGGCCCAGTGAGCGGGAATGCCGCAGCAGGTGCTGTAAAGAGAAAGACCGCCGGGCAGGGCCGATTTCAGCCACTCGTACATGGCAAGAACCTGCCTGGGGCGTGAACCAGCAAGCTGGCAGCCAGGGAAGAAAAGGCGCGGCGCGTGGGTTCCGTCGGGCAGGGAAGAATCTTCCAGCAGGAAGGCGGAATCCGGCCCGCAGGCCTGTTCCATATCCTCAAGGGCGAAAGCGTGGGCGGAATCCGGCATGACATCGCGGGAAACAGCGTCGCGCCGTACTTCGAGGCAGAGGTCGGCCATGGAGAAATGTTCCGGACAGATGACTTCGCACTGGCCGCACATGGCACAGCCGTTCATCACCACGTTGGCCGTGGTGCGCGTACCCTTGACCACAGTGGCATTGCTGAAGAGGCGCCTCGCGTAAAGGCGGGGAAATTCCTTGTATTTCTGAAGGTAGACGCATTCCTTCACACATTGCATACAAGAGCATTGCAGGCAGCGGGAAGCTTCGGCAGCGGCTTCTTCCGGCGTCCATGCCTCAGCGGCGGGAAGCACACGGGGAACAGAGGGGACGTTCTTCAGGTCGACGTGCAGGCGGCTCTGCCTGTCGTCATCGCGCTCGGCATCGAGTGAAACTCCACCCATGATGCGCTGAAGCGTGATACCGGCCCTGCGGCCTTCGCCAGCCTGACGCGAGGCCGAGGCATAGAGTGCCCCGGTAGGCGTGGTATCAAGGTGTCCTCCAGCGCATACCTTGCCCTGCCAGTGCAGGGTGAGTGGATCGAGGGCTTCGGCTTCGAGCGAAAGCGGCAGTCGGGAAAGATCGGCGAACACGGCGTCGAAATCCTGCTCCAGCGTGGCAAGGAAGGCACGCGCGGCATCCTCACTATAGAAAACGGCCTCATCGGAATTTTGGAAGGAAACGCGGTTCTTCTCCATGTCCTGCCATTCTCTACCCACGGCATCGGCCGGGAGACAGGGGAAGGAGGAAAGGAGGGCGGAACTTCTGTCCGTATCGAAAACAGTGACAGGGAAGCCCTTTCGACCGAGGTCGAAAGCTGCCGTGAGTCCGGCGAGACCTGCTCCGAGCACGGCAAAGCGTTGCTTCTTGGCCGGACGGGGGAGTATGCGGGTCTGCGGGCTTACGGAGGCGAGGCAGACGCGCTCAAGCTCAGAGATGGAAAGGGCGCCGCCAAGGTCACGGCGCAGGCAGGAATCTTCGCAGGGATGATCGCACACGGCGCAGAGTACTCCCGGCAATGGCAGATGGCGCTCTATCAGCTTGCGGGCTTCTGCGGGACGAGAAGCCGCCATGGCCGCCAGAAAACCGCGCACGTCCATGTCCAGCGGACAGGACAGGCGGCAGCGAGGCGCGGATTCCTGAGTGCAGCGGGCCTCGTAGTCACGCAGTCGGCTCTGTTCCAGCACGATTTACCTCTGAGTTGCGGTTAACAAAAAAGCCGGGGGGGAGCTCCGACAAAGGTGCTCCCGCCCGGCTATGGGATTAAGCCTTTTCCTTCAGGCCGGCCAGCACCTTTTCAGGATAGGCCGGCAGATGGGTGATGCGCACGCCGCAGGCATTGTAGATGGCGTTGATAATGGCGGGATGCGGGCCGCAGAGCGGGATCTCGCCGGTACCGGAGGCACCGTAGGGGCCGTCCGGGCGCTTGGACTGCACATAGATGAGCTCAATGTTGTCCGGGATGTCCTTGGCGTAGGGGATGCCGGCACCCAGCATGGTGCTGTGCTTCTTGATATCCTCGTAGTCTTCGGACAGGGCAAGACCGATACCCTGAGCGATGCCGCCCCAGAGCTGACCGTCGGTGAGGAGCTTGTTCACCACGGTGCCGATGTCGGCTACCATGGTCATCTTTTCGACAGTGGTCTTGCCGGTGGCGGTGTCCACAGCGACTTCGGCGAGGAACAGGCCGTACATATAGCAGGCGAAGGGATCGCCCTGGCAATTGTCGCCGCAGCCCTGCACGGGAGCGGTCCACTTGCCGTCCTGATGCACGTCTCGGCCAGCTTCCTTCATTTCGTCATAGGTATAGAAGCCGCCTTCGGGCTTGCGCATGGCTTCGATGAGCTGTTCACAGGCCACGCGGATGGCGTTGCCGGTGACGACCTGAGAGCGGGAACCGCCGGCGGGGCCGGAGTTCGGGGTGCGGCTGGTGTCGTTGAGCACGAGGCGGATATCGTCTACATGGATGCCCAGAGGACGCAATGCTTCTGCTGCGGTGCACTGAGCGCCGGAGTCAGCGCCCTGACCATGGTCTTCCCAGCTGCAGCCGATGGTCACGGTGCCGTCAGGGTTGAGCTCAGCCCAGGCTTCGGAGGAGTCGGGGCCGTCGAGGCCTGCTCCATACACGGAGAGGGCAAGGCCCACACCCTTCTTCACTGCATCGGTGGATTCGGCCTTGGTACGAGCCTTGGCGGCTTCGTAGATCGGGCGCATCTTGTCGAACATTTCGGGCAGGCTCAGCACTTCGGGCTTCTGGCCGGTGGGCGTAGTATCGCCTTCGCGGTAGCAGTTGGCCAGACGCAGTTCGAAGGGATCCATGCCGAGCTTTTCGGCCAGTTCGTCCATGAGTACTTCGGAGGGGAATTCAGATTCAGGGCCGCCGTAGCCGCGGAAGGCAGCGCCCCAGGCGTGGTTGGTGGCCACAGTGCGGCCGTTGCCACGGATGTTCGGGATGCCGTAGCCGGCACCGATGAACTGAGCGCCGCGTAGGGTCAGCAGGTCGCCGAATTCGGAATAGGGGCCGTGGTCCACGGTCCAGTCGGTTTCCATGGCCTTGATCTTGCCGGTCTTCTTGTCGGCAGCCATGCGCACGGTGGTCCAGAAAGGAGAGCGCTTGCCAGTGTACTGCTGCTGCTGTTCGTAGTTGTAGCGCAGATGGCAGGGGCGGCCGGTAGCCATGACGGCCACGCCGATGAGAGCTTCCATGGTGGGGCTGAACTTGTAGCCGAAGGTGCCGCCGGTGGTGTTCTGCACCATGACGAGATCCTTGGGGAACTCAAGGCCGAGGCCGGGGGCGATCATGAGGGCGTGCAGGTGCAGGCCGATGGACTTGGAGTGGATGACGAGCTGGCCCTTGTCGTTGTAGTAGCCGTAGCCGACGTCAGGCTCGATGTTCAGGTGAGGCTGGCGCTGGGTGTAGAAGCTGTCTTCCACCACCACGTTTTCGGGATCGGCAAAGAAGGGGGCAGTGTCTTCGCCCTTTTCGACGTGGGGTTCATAATAGATATTGGGAGTGCCGGGATGGATCTCGATGGCGTCGGGGTCCATAGCGGAGGGGGCATCCATGTATTCGGGCAGGAGT
Source organism: Mailhella sp. (assembly GCA_017408905.1). GTDB lineage: Bacteria > Desulfobacterota > Desulfovibrionia > Desulfovibrionales > Desulfovibrionaceae > Mailhella. Next base: position 21,007 of record JAFQTU010000039.1, read on the forward strand.
TCGAGGTCGAACTTCACCTTTTCGGCAGCGGCACGGGCATTGCATTCGCTGTCAGCGCAGACGATAGCAAGGGCGTCGCCATACTGGAAGATCTTGGTATCGTTGAGGATGGGACGATCCCAGCCGTCACCCTTGTTATCGGGGAAGGTGATGAGGCCGGTAATGCGGTTCTTGCCCTTCACATCCTTATGGGTGAGCACGCGGTAGACGCCGGGCATCTTTTCGGCTTCGCTGGTGTCGATGCCCTTGATGATAGCGTGGGAAACTTTGGCCTGGGCAAGAGCGAGGTGCAGAGTGTCGGCAGGCATACGCACGGCGGCGTCGGCGCCGAATTCGGCAGTGCCGGTAACCTTGGCCAGAGCGCTGGGACGGGGCTTGGTGGAACCGAGCTTGTGGCCGCCTTCGGGTTCCTTGTAGCGGATGTCTTCGATGGACTTTTCACCGCGCATGACGGCAGCGGCATCCATGACGGCGTTCACGATCGGGATATAGCCGGTGCAGCGGCAGACGTTGCGGTTCTTCTGGAACCAGTCACGCACTTCATCGCGGGTAGGAGCAGGATTGTTCTGAAGGAGGACGTAGGCAGAAACGATAAAGCCGGGCGTGCAGAAGCCGCACTGGGCAGCGCCGTGGAAGATCCAGGCTTCCTGAAGAGGATGCAGGTTGCCGGGGGTGCCGATGCCTTCGAGAGTGGTGATCTGCGCGCCTTCTTCCACACGCTTCATCTTGAGCACGCAGGTACGGGTGAGCTTGCCGTCGAGCACGACTGCGCAGGCGCCGCAATGGCCTTTTTCGCAGCCGATTTTCACGCTGGTCAGCTTAAGCTGCTCACGGAGAACATTGGCAAGAGTGTCGTCGGCGTTGACAAGCACCTGACGCTGGATGCCGTTGACGATAAGGGTCCTAGTGAACATAGACAGCTCCTTGAAAAGTTAGGGGCTCTGCTGTTCCAAGAGGGGGAGGACTTTGAAAACAGGGGAACCTTCTGCGACTCTCCTCGCCCTTCCGCCCCCTTCGTCCAGGCGCAGAAAAAGATGTGAAGCCCGACAGCCTCGGCCCGATCCCTGTAATGCATATGTCCAAACGGAACAACAATTTTGAAATAAAGTACAACGAAAAAAAGTTTATTTCAATATTGTTCCGAAAAGAATTAGCTCATTTCAAAAGGATGTCAGTAAAAACATCCCTTTTGTCACCCGTATTATGCTGATTTACAAGGATTAATTCATCTCAAAAAAATTGCCTGAAAAAAGTCAGGAACGAAGTCCGTCCCCCGATCCATAAGGAGGCTGAGGAGAAAAACAGGGATGAAAAAGACAGGAGAGCGCGGCAGGAATCAGGGAAGGCTGAACCAGTCCCGCTCCTGTGGGGAAAAATCGAGGATGGCACAGCTTCCGTACTGCGGCGAAAGAAGGAAGATGTCGGAAAAAGGCAGGGCCAGCCAGCGCCGCAGAATGACGCGGTTCACGGCGGCATGGGCCACAAGAAGGATGTTGTCCCCCTCCCCGGCACTGGAAAGCAGGTTTTCCAATACGGGCAGGATGCGCCTCTCCAGCATGGCGAAGGATTCCCCGCCGTGGGGCACGTAGTTCCAGAAATCCCGGCCCCTCGCTTCCCATGCACAGGGGAAGCGCGCTTCCACCTCGGCTTTAGTCAGCCCTTCCCATGCGCCGAGATGTAGTTCGCGGAGGGCAGGATGCGTTTCGAGGGCGACATTCCGCCCCTCCAGAATGATCGAGGCGGTTTCCACACAGCGCGTCAGGTCTGAGCAAAGTGCCCGGCAAAAAGGAATGGCGGAGAGTTCCTCACGCCAGAAGAGAGCCTGCTCGCGGCCCTTTGGCGAAAGCGGAACATTGCTCTGCCCTATGAAGCGTCGTTCCGGGTTGGGCAGAAGACAGCCGTGTCGCATGAGGTAAAGGTGAGCCATGAGGAATTCCATTGGAGAAAAGGGCAGAATGCCCATATGCGAAAAAGCGCTTACGACTTTACGCGTAAGCCCTTGATTTCAAATGGTAGGGTCAGAGCGATTCGTTCGAACAGCTCTCCATCGAAAAATGAGCTGTCGATAACCTTTTGTAACCTTATGTTTTTCTAATAGGATTGGCAACAAGATCGGCTCTAGGCTCAGGGCGAGCCCATCACTCACGGCATCACGAGATTTGATTTTTCAATTTTTGACGCAACACACAGAAACTCAAAAAAAACGCCTGAAAAATATCCATTTCATAGGTAGGGAGAGGGATGCTCTTATTTTTTTTGTGTACTTTTATTTCTATTTTATATAATAATAAGAAAAAAAGAGTATCTTATTGATGTGTTACGTTCGATTATATGCATTGCTAAGGATATCGATGATCAGCGCATTGAAAGAACAACGCTTCATAAACTTACCGATATAATGTCCATTGTTATTTGTGCCATGATATGTGGATTTACTGGATGGGAGCAATTTGAATTATTCGCACTCTCTAGAGTTAGATGGCTAATAATGGCCTGAACAAGTAGTTTTGGGATGCCGGTCTGCCTGCACGGGCTGTCGAGCGGATCGGCGTGAGCGTTGAATGGGATGCCCAAAAAGAGAACGAGCAGAAAAGAGGAGAGGTATTTCACTTCTGCATGGAGGATGAATCGTCCGATGTCTCCATATTGTTCATATCGAGCATCTCAGGTGTTCGGTTTAGTTCCTCGATTACTTTAGCAGGGATGGGAAAGCCTGCATCCTTCAGCATCCGGCTGATCTCACCTACCTCATAACCGTTTTTGATGGCCTGTCTGATTTGCCCTTCGAGTTGTTCAGCAGCTTCCTTCGGCGTGATTTTGACAATTTTTTTAGTCCGATTTTCGAGGATTTTTTTGACTCGTTCCAAACTCCTCGGATCGAGGCTCTTGGTTTTGCCCATTGGGATACCTCCTTTCGTGTTTTTTGAAAAAATATCGAAAGTTCCAAAAATTGAAATTTTCTCCACTCGCCGTGGCGGGTTCTTCGTGGCAGGATGACACCTGTCTGACGACAGGCGTAGCATCCTGCCAAAGGCTTCGCCTCTGGACTCCGAGCGTTCGGCGCTTCGCTTCTCACACTCTCAAAAAGGCAGACGGCACAGAGGATTATGGAGAGACTCTCTGCGCCGAGCTTTGGTGTCCTCCTGGATTCGTCCGTGGAGAGCGAAAGAACGTGGTCTGCTGGCAGAGACAATAAGTGAAGTGCAAAGGACTATCTCAGGCGATAGAGGTTCATGGACAGTCTTATAGCGCAACTCCCGTCCTGCCGAATTGTTTTCAGCCTCCCCTTCGTGAAGGATATAAATCACACCTGAAAAGTAGCGTCATCCTGAAACAACAAGTCCCGAATTCCCCGACAGCTTCGCGCTCGAGGATTTTGGGACTTTTTCGTTTTCTGAAGGGAAAAGGGCGAAACATCGTCCAAGGACGTACAGCATAGACTCGATGTGTCCAGGATTTTTAGGGGTATTCTTTGGGGGTATTAAATTTCAATATGCAAACTATCTATATAAAATATTTATATTTAATTTTTTAAAATCTTAACCCACTATGTTTTGCATGGGCAAAACGTGGGCGACCGTCCCGCTCGACCGGGAATCGGCGAACCTCTAACCCGACGTGAAAAAGACGTCGAAAGGATGAATCTATGATCAAAACCAATACTGAGACTGTCCGCAGGATTCTGACGGAATTTCCCAATCTCCAAAACGAGAAAAAGACGCTCGAAGGCAACCACGAAATGACCTACCGAGAGGCTATCCGCGCTCTTTATCCGACACTTCAGCGTATGAGGAAGCGCTGATTCAAGACAAAAGAAATAGCTCAAAAGCTGAACGAATATGGTGTCTACATCACTCCTGTAACACTGGCCAACTACATGAATGAACTAGGAAAGAAAAAGAAAGCGAAACAGGACGAAGTAAGAAAAAGAGAATAATTCCCACTGTGCCTTTATCACTACCATTATGACGATCTTTCAACTACATAGCCTTTGATAAATCACAGATAAGAAACGGCTAGGAACATTTTCAGCACCTAACCGTTTCCTATCAACTTGGCTGATTGTTTTCATCATTCAAAAAGGCCGAGGCCGAAATGGGCCATGCTCCCTATTGAGAAAGGAATTCGGACGGGATCTTTAAAGATAAGGCGAAAGCCAAAGCCTATCTGTGAGCCTTTATTCTTGCGTTGACGTCGGAAATTTATCCACTCAATATGCTGACCATCACCAATCTGTAACTTTGATTCGGGGCGAATCTCTATTGGAGCGGGAATACCAAGTTCCGTACATGAACGAAGTATTTCAGCTTCAATCCATTCTACATAGCTTCTCTTATTGGGCTTGTAATGTCGTCCGAAAACGACAGGAGTACGACTAATGACCTCTGTAGCCATAGGAAATTCCGAAGCCGGTACAGCATTCAGGAACACCAGTTCTCCCAGATCTTCCCTCCCTACCCAGAGTTTACGGAGACTCTCGAATGCCATCCTTTCTTCATCGGTCACAGCTCGGGGCGAGAACACACGAACATGGTCGATCCTCCCATCTCCATCAAGGTCATCACGGCCATGCTGAAAGCTATCCACGCGCAGGAAGACAAAGAGTCAGCCCTCCAGAAGACAGAACAGGTAGTCACCAAACTCAAGGCGCTTCGCTTGGAAAAAGCGGCACGCGTCGTCGAAGCGGGAGCCGAAGAAACGTTTTCTTTCTACGAGTTTCCCTCTAATCACTGGCGGCATATACGGACAAACAACCCTCTAGAGAGGCTTAACCGTGAAATCAGAAGGCGTACACGAGTGGTAGGCAATTTCCCCGATGGTCATTCTGCACTGATGCTGGTCGCAGCTCGCCTACGTTACCTTGCCGGCAAAAAGTGGGGAACCGAACGGTATCTCAACATGAAAACTTTCGGGGAACTTGGCTAAAGAAAAATTT
>JAFQTU010000040.1 GCA_017408905.1 Mailhella sp.
AAATCCGCTTCCGCGCTTCGCGCGGTGAGGAAGAAAAGGCATCCTGAAATGCCGTTCGCTCGAAGCCGCCCGGGCTTACGCCCTTCTGGCGGCTTTGTCGCTCACTTGGCTTTTGACCACCAGATGACGCCAGCCTTGTTCAGGCCGCTCTTTCGGGCTTCGCCCTCTCGCGGCCTTCACTGGCGGACTGGCTGTCGGGCACGCCTTCGGCGGCCCTCCGACCTAAAGCATCACGCGGCTTGCCGTTAAGGTTGCGGGTTAGGGTTGAGCGCTGGGCAACGCGCATTGCGTTCCCGGGGTGAGCTTCGAGCCAAGGTCGTCTGACACCTTTTTCCTTACGCATCACGCCGCACCGGAGTGCGGGGAGGGGATGGTGGTCTTCGGGTCGGACTGCGCCTTGCTCCTTGGAGCGTTGGGCGAAGGGCATTGCCTGCACCGCTGGCTTCACGCATCACGCGGCTAGCCGTGAAGGTTGCGGGTTGGGGCGAGCGTTGGACAGAGGTTGCCTAGCCCCAGCTTTGAACCGAGGCCGCTCAAATAAAAAGTTTTGTGGATGAGGGGGATGGGTGCGGGAAGGGGGAGAAGAGAACTTTTTCAAAAGTTCCTTCTCCCCCTTCCCGCAAAAAATCTCACCTCTTCCTTCTCCCTCATTCTTCTCCAGCCATTCTTTTCAGTTCTTCGGCGCGGCCGGCCTCGTCGAGGGGGCGGCAGAGGGTGAAGGTTTCTTCGGCGCGGACTTCCTTGCTTACGTGGAAGTGCTGGGCGGCGCGTGCGGCGAGCTGGGGCCAGTGCGTGATGAGCAGGAGCTGGCGGCGCGAGGCCAGCGAATCGAGGCGTTCGGCCACGCGGTTCAGGGTGATGCCGCCCACGCCGGCGTCCACCTCGTCGAAGATAAGGGTAGCGTCTTCCCCGGCGGAGCGCACGCCCACCACGGCCAGCAGGAAGCGCGAAAGTTCGCCGCCGGAGGCAATCTTGTCGAGGGGCTGGGGCTTCATGCCGGGGTTGGGGGCCCAGAGCAGGCGGTAACGCTCTTCGACGCAGGCCGGGCACACCACCTTCACCTTGTCCATGACCTGCGGCCATACTTCCACAGGCGCGGCTTCCGGCTCTACGTGGACGCGCTCGTTGAAGCCAAGGCCTGCCAGCTCCGCTTCAAGGGCGGAGCAGAAGCGGGCGGCGGCATCGCGGCGCAGGGTATTGCATTCTTCAAGTATCACATGAAGTTTTTTCGCCAGCTCGCGTTCCTGCTTCTCAAGGCGGTGCAGGTCCAGCCCGCAGGCGTCGAGGAAGGAGAGGTTGGCGTTGATCTCGTCCTGAAGCTTCAATATTTCCGGGATACTGCGGCGCAGGCGGCGCTTGAGCTGGGCCAGTTCGTAGAGCCGGGCTTCGAGCTCGTCCGGGTCGTATTCGCAGTCGGCGGAAGGGGTGGTGCGGAAGCGGCGCGTGAGTTCGCGGGCTTCTTCCTGAAAATCGCGGAGCGCTTCGAGCGAGGGGGCGAAGCTGGCGTCCTCGCTGGCGAGGGAGGCGAGCAGGCGTTCCAGTTCGCCAAGCTGTGCACCGATGCCGGGCGCTTCACTGCCCAGCATGAGGCCGAGCCCCTGCTCGTACTGCGAGCGCAGGCGTTCCGTGCTCCTGAGGCGGGTGCGGGCTTCCTCGAGGCGTTCTTCCTCGCCTTCTTCCGGGGCGACCTTTTCTATCTCCTTCTGCTGCATTTCGAGGAGTTCGCGCTTCTCGCTCAACATTTCCATGCGTTCGAGCAGGGCGCGGCGCTGTTCGGCCACGTCCTTGAGTTCGCGGAGCAGCGCGTCCTTGCGGGGGACGAGGGCGGGGTCGGGCAGGAAGGCGTCGATAAGCGCGGCCTGATAGGCGGGCTGGAGCAGTTTCTGCTGGCCGTGCTGGCTGACGTGGAAGAGCAGGCCGGGCCGCAGGGCGCGCACGGTGTCCTGCGAGGTGAGGGAGCCGTTCAGGAAGAAATGACTGCGGCCGGAGGCGGCGGAAAGCTCGCGCCGGAGCACCACTTCCTCTTCCCCGCCTTCCGCATTGCGGCGGGTGAACAGGGCTTCCACCTGCGCTTTGTCGCGGCCGGGGCGCACCATGTCGGTCGCCAGCTTGTCGCCCAGGACGAAGTTGATGGCCTTGAGGATGAAGCTTTTGCCTGCGCCGGTCTCGCCGGTAAGGGCGTTCATGCCGGGGCCGAATTCCAGCTCCATGTCGTCGATGAGCGCGAGTCCGCGAATACATAGATATTCCAGCATGTTCCACCAGCAGGGTAAGATGTGGGCCGCAAGGGGCCTTCCCCTTTTTCTTCTTCCAAAATCCACAAAAAGTCAAGCTCTGGTTTACTATCTCAATAAACCAAAACTTAACTTTTCCGTCAAAAATAAAAAGTTTTGGGGATAGGGGGATGGGGTACGGGGAAGGGGGAAAGGAGCTTTTTTCAAAAAGTCCTTTCCCCCTTCCCCGCTAACATTCTCCCAACGCTTCCTTAACCTTTAATAGCCTTCCTGAAGCCTTCGGCGGAGCGTTCGATCACCTTGTCTTCCACGGCGAAGGACAGGCGGAAGTAGCCGGGGTAGCCGAAGCCGGAGCTGGGCACGGCGAGCACCAGGCTTTCGGCCAGTTTGGCCACGAAGGCCTTGTCGTCGCCGCCCGGGGCTTTGGGCATGAAGTAGAAGGTGCCGCGCGGCGCGGTGAATTCGTAGCCTGCATCGCGGAGGATGTCGGCCAGCATATTGCGGCGGCGGGTGTAGATGGCGAGGGCCGGGTCGGTGCTGGCGCTGAGGCATTCGGCCATGAGGTACTGGCCCACCACGGGCGGGTTCACGAAGCCCAGCACGCGGTTGGAGAAGATGAGGCCGTCCATGAGCAGGCCTGCGCCTTCCATGGCGGGGTTCACGCCGATGTAGCCCACGCGCTCGCCCGCCATGCCGTAGTTCTTGGCAAAGGAGCTGATGACCACGGCATCCTCGTAGTAGGGCAGGACGGAGGGGACTTCGATACCGTCGTAGGCAAGGAAGCGGTAGGGCTCGTCCGCAATGAGGTAGATGCGGCGGCCGATGCGGGCCGAGGCGTCCTTGAGCATGGCGGCCACGGCGGCGATATCCTCGCGGGAATAGACCGCGCCGCAGGGATTGTTGGGCGAGTTCAGGATGAGGGCGCGGGTCTTGGGCGTGACGGCGGCGGCAAGGGCTTCCACGTCCGGGCCGAAGTCTTCGGCGCGGCAGGGCACGGGGCGCAGGACGCCGCCGTGGTTGGCGGTGTAGAAGCGGTATTCACCGAAGAAGGGCGCGATGGTGAGCACCTCGTCGCCGGGTTCGAGAACGGTGTGGAAGAAGGAGTTCATAGCCCCGGCCGCACCGCAGGTAAGGATGACGTGCGAGGCGGGAATGGCCACGCCCTGCTGGTCGGAGAGCCACGCGGCCACCTTCTCGCGGGCCCATGCGAAGCCGCCGTTGGGCATATAGCCGAGGATGCCGGGCGTATCGAGGCGTTCGGCAAGGGCGGCCATAGCGCGGGCGGCTTCGGCAGGCGGGGCAAGGTCGGGATTGCCAAGGCTGAAGTCGCACACGGCGTCGGCCCCGTATTTCTTGCGAAGCTCGATGCCGGCCTCGAACATACGGCGTATCATGGACCCCTGGGAAATATTCTGCTCCATGGCGGAGCTGATGACGGAAGCGGACATGGCTTGCTCCTTGTCTTCGTAGGCCCGGCAGGCATTGCGCCGGGGTATTATGCTTGGGAAAGAGGCATGGTGCGGTGAGTTTTACGGGTCTAACTTAAGCGGGTGGCAGGGCGCTCCAGCGAGTCGAGCGCCTCCTGCAGGCGGTCCAGCCAGAGCTCGACGAAGGCCGGGTCGTCGGCAAGGCCGCGCAGTTCGGGCTGGCAGCACCAGCCCGCGGCTTCGATGCGGCTCTTCCACGATTCCGGGCCGGCCCCGGCCATGTCTTCCAGCGTGTGCCGCCCCACAAGGGAGAGGAGCGGCAGAAGCCAGATGCGGTGCGAGGCCGGGAATTCCTTCTGGAGCTGGGGCATGAGCAGGGAAAGGCCGTCCGGCCATGCGGGATCGCCGAGGGCGACGCCGCGCGGGGTGTCCGGCCCTATCATGCAGGCCACGTGCACCAGCGGGTCGAGGGCGCGCACGGCTTCGGCAAGGCGGCGGAAAAGGTGCTCGCTTTCGTGGCGGCTGCCGTGGGCCATGTAGATGACGGGCTCGTCCGGCGAGCGCAGGGGCGAGATGTGGGAAAGGAGCGTGGCGGCGGTGCGGGTCACAGGATCGGGCCGCGAAGGGATGGCGCAGGGCGCATTGCCGCAGGCTTCGGGCAGGCAGTCGGCGGATTCGGAAGGGCCGGAGCAGGCCAGCATGGGCAGGCCGAGGCGCACGCAGAAGGGCGCTTCGGGGCTGGCTTCGGCCTGAGCGGCGGCGCAGTCTTCGGCCACGGCGGCGAACTCGTCGCCCGGGATGAGATGCAGGGGCTGGACGGCCACGTGGGTGTAGCGCTCGAAGCGCATACGTGACAGAGCCTTGAGCACGGAGTCGGACTTGGTGCGCGACTTGGCAAGGCGCAGGCGCATGGGTTCGGAGGTGTAGGCCCAGCGCACGGGCAGGCCGAAACGCGCTTCGGCGGCGGACTGCACAGCGCGGAGGGCGGCAGTGCCGCGCAGGTTGCCGGAGCCGTACGCTACCAGAAGTATTCCGCGTTTCATGCTGTGCTCGCTATCGACCGCAGGGCGGCTCGGGCTGGTGGGAAAGATGGGGGGAGGCGCCGGAAGAAGCGGAAGCGCCGGGAGCGCAGGGCGCAGAGAGGGCCTCGGGGCGGGGAGCGGCGGCGCGTTCTTCGGGCGAGAGGCCGGGCCACGTTTCTTCGGTGAAGACTTCGAAGCCCTTTTTAAGGAGGAGGTCGGCAAAGAGCCCGTTGCCCGGGATAAGGGTGCGGGAGAACGTGCCGTCGTAGATGCGGCCGCAGCCGCAGGAGGGGGAGCGCGCCTTGAGTATGGCCGCCGAACAGCCGTATTCCTCGGCTATGTAGAGGGCGGCTTCGGCCCCGGCGGCGAATTCGGCGCTAACGTCGCGCCCGGTGCAGGACACGACGGCATCGCCGCGGCGTTCGCTGGGGTCGCGCGGCGTGGGCAGGCCGCCCAGTTCTTCGGGGCACACAGGCACGGCAAGGCCGGAGGCCACCAGTTCGGCGACCTCCGGCTTATGGTTGGTGCGTCCGTCATACCGGCAGTGCAGGCCCGCAAGGCAGGCGCTGACCACGAATCGGCATGGCCTCGGCAGATCAGTCAAAGGAGACCTCGACCTGTTCCTCGCCGTCCTTGCGGCGGGTGATGGTGCCGATTTCCCAAGCGGGGGTGTTCATGGCGTGCAGGCGGGGCAGGATCTCGTCGGCGGTGGCACGGTCGGCAATCATGATGTAGCCGATGCCGCAGTTGAAGATCTGGAGCATTTCGGGCCAGCTCAGGTCGCCCTGCTGCTTCAGCCATTCGAACACGGCGGGGCGTTCCCAGGAGCCGAACTTGATGCTGGCGGTCACGTTGGAGGGCAGCACGCGGGGGATATTGTCGTAGAAGCCGCCGCCGGTGATGTGCACCATGCCCTTGACGGTGAGGTCGCGCAGGATGTTCTTCACCTGTTCGGCGTAGATGACGGTGGGGGCGAGGAGCACGTCGGCGAAGGTGCGGTCCGTGCCGGGCATGATGTCGTCGGCCTTGGCGCCGCTGGCGTCGAAGAGCTTGCGGACGAGGGAGTAGCCGTTGGAATGCACGCCGGAAGAGCCGAGGCCGATGATGACGTCGCCCACGCTGATGGTGGAGCCGTCCACGATCTTGGGGCTGTCCACGATGCCGACGCAGAAGCCGGCGAGGTCGTATTCGCCGTCGGCGTACATGGAGGGCATTTCAGCGGTCTCGCCGCCGAGCAGGGTGCAGCCGGACTGGCGGCAGCCTTCGCACACGCCGGAGACAACGTCGGCCGTCTTGGAGACGTCGAGCTTGCCGCAGGCGAAATAGTCGAGGAAGAATAGGGGTTTGGCGCCGAGCACGAGGCAGTCGTTCACGCTCATGGCAACAAGGTCGATGCCCACGGTGTCGTGCTTATCGAACTGGAAGGCGAGCTTGAGCTTAGTGCCCACGCCGTCGGTGCCGGAGACGAGCACAGGCGACTGCATACCGGAGATGTCCGGGCGGAAGAGGCCGCCGAAGCCGCCGATGTCGGAGATGACGCCATGCGTGTGAGTGCTGGCGACCATGGATTTGATGCGCTGGACCAGCTCATTGCCGGCATTGATATCCACACCGGCAGCGGTGTAGGCGTCGGAACGGGAAGAACTCATTATGATATCTCCTGATTGGGTGAGTTGCTCTTTGTTAATAGTCCGTTCTTGGCGTTTTGCCAAGTGTAAATTGGCGGATGGGGGCGCGGCAGGGGGGCTATTTGCCCTCCATCTGCAATAAATCCCTTGCATTTCGTGGCGCAGGCCTTAGAACTTTCCTTGTCCGGCATGGACGGGGAGCTTTCTCCCCGCCGGGCGGGCCATTTTTATCGGAGGCAGAGCCATGAGCAAAGACCCCAGCAATCCCTTCGCACAGCTCAACGCGCGCGATTTCCCTTCCCGCAACCAGCGCGGCAACCAGCCCGCTCCGCGCGCCAAGGCGCAGGGCGGCAAGACCGTGGTGAAGGACAAGGCCGCCGCCAAGGCCGAGGCCGAAGCCGAACTCGATGCCGACGCCGAGATGTTCATGAACGCGCTGGGCGGGGGCTTCCGTTCCCTGCCCCCCAAGGAGAGCGCCCCGGCCAAGGCTCCCGCGAAGAAGAAGGTCAAGGGGGGAGGGCAGAGCGCTCCGGCTCCCCGCGCTCCTGAGCCCGCGCCCTTCACGCTGGAAGCCGATTCCGCCCCCGCCGATGCGGACAATCCCTTTGCCCGCGCCCTGAAGAGCGAGGGCGTGAAGCGCATGGTGCAGAAGAAGGCCGCCCCCTCCGCCCCCGCGCCCGAAGCCGCCCAGCCGGACGACGACGCCCCCGCCACGCTGGCCGCCATGGCCCGCGCCGCCGCCCGCATAGGCCGCCGCGACGACGCTTCCATGCTGGCCGAGGCCGCAGGAGCGCCTTCCGACGAGGACGACAGCCGCGACTTCTTTTCCGCCATCAAGGGGACGACCCCGCTGGCCGGGAGCGGGCGCGACATACCCGTAGAGCCCGCCGCCCCGCCCGTGCCCGTGAACGACCCGCGCCACCCGCTTCAGGACTTCATGGAAGGCAAGGTGGAATTCTCGGTGGCCGCCACGGCGGAATATGCCGAAGGCCATGTGCTGGGGCTCGACCTCGGCATCGTGGCCCAGCTCCAGTCGCGGCAGTTCAGCCCCGAAGCCCATATCGACCTGCACGGTCTGAACAGCGAGCAGGCCTTCTCCAATCTGGTGAATTTCTTCCGCTCTTCCTACTATAAGGGCGTGCGCGTGGCGCTGGTGGTCACGGGGCGCGGCCTCAATTCCCTGAACGGCGTGCCCATCCTGCGCGCCAAGGTGCAGGAATGGCTCACGCACGACCCCTTCAAGCGCGTGGTGCTGGCCTTCTGCACCGCCAAGCAGGAAGACGGCGGCGCTGGCGCGTTCTACGTCCTGCTCCGCAAGTTCAAGAAGAGCGCTGGCAAGATACGCTGGGACGCACAGCCCTCCGACCCCGACCTCTTCCTGTAGTCTTGCAAAGTGTTGCGGAACTCTTTCCAGCAGAACTTTAAGCTTGCTTCCGGGCCTTTTATCTTGAAGAAAGTGCAAGGCTCGGCTATAGTTTGCCTGATGCGGCATGCCGTGCCGCCTGCCCTGCACCCGAATACCCGCTGATGGGGAGGATATATGGAACTCAAACAGGCTCCTGATAAGAATCTGGCCTTCGAACTTCTCCGTGTTACCGAATCCGCCGCTCTCGCCGCCGCCCGCTGGCTGGGCAAGGGCGCCAAGGAAGACGGCGACGGCGCCGCCGTGGACGCCATGCGCCAGTCGTTCAACTCCATCAGCGTGAAGGGCCGCATCGTGATAGGCGAAGGTGCCAAGGACGAAGCCCCCATGCTCTACAACGGCGAACTCGTGGGCGACGGTTCCGGCCCCGAGATCGACATCGCCGTGGACCCTGTGGAAGGCACCAACCTCCTCGCCCTCGGCCGCCCCAATTCCATCGCCGTCATCGGCGCGTGCAAGGCCGGCGGCATGTACGACCCCGGCTCCAGCTACTACATGAAGAAGCTGGTGGTCGGCCCCGCCGCCCGCGACGTGGTGGATATCGACGCCCCCGTGGAAGACAACCTGAAGGCCGTGGCCCGCGCCCTCGGCAAGGACGTGAACGACATCACCGTCTTCGTGCTCGACAAGCCGCGCCATAAGCAGCTCATCGCCGATATCCGCAAGGCCGGGGCCCGCATCACCCTGCAGACCGACGGCGACGTTGCCGGTTCGCTCATGGTCGTGGATCCCAACGTGGACGTGGACGTGATGATGGGCACGGGCGGCACGCCCGAAGGTGTCATCTCCGCCTGCGCTATCAAGGGCCTCGGCGGCCAGATCTTCGGCCGATTCGACCCGCAGTCCCAGGCCGAGCGCGACGCCATGATAAAGGAAGGCACGAGACTGGACGAGGTGCTTTCCGTGGAGAGCATCATCCGCGCGGACGACGCCTTCTTCGCCGCCACCGGCATTTCCGGCGGCACCTTCCTCGGCGGCGTGGCCTATACCGGCTCCGGCGCTGTCACCCATTCGCTCATGATCCGTGCCAAGACAGGCACCTTCCGCTATCTGGAAGCCCATCATAATCTGGAAAGGCTGATGAAGTTCAGCTCTGTCCGCTACGACTAGTCTGACGCGGGCCGCCCCGAAGCTCGCGGGCGGCCTTATCATGTACCCACCCCATAATCCATCAAGGAGTATGGAATGAGCAATATGCAGACTGCCATCCTGTTCCCCGGCCAGGGGGCGCAGGCTACCGGCATGGGGCGCCGCCTTGCAGAGTCGTCGTCCGATATCATGGATCTCTGGAAGAAGGCCGAGGCCGTGAGCGGCCAGCCCCTTCGCGAAATATACTGGGAAAGCAACGACGCCTCCCTCATGTCGGAGACCCGTACGCTCCAGCCTGCCCTCACCGTGGTGAACTTCGCCCTGTTCCTGAGCTGTGCGGGCCGCTTCACCCCCGTGGCCGCCGCCGGCCACAGCCTCGGCGAATTTGCCGCCCTTGCCGCCGCCAAGGTGCTCCCCTTTGACAAGGTGCTCGAGCTCGTCACCCTGCGCGGCCAGCTCATGGCCGATGCCGACCCTGAACACGAAGGCTCCATGATGGCGGTGCTCCGCCTGCCCCTCGACCTGCTGGAAGAGACCGTGAAGAAGGTGGGCGACGAGACCGGCAGGCTCGTGCGCGTGGCCAACAGGAACACCCCCGCCCAGTATGTCATCAGCGGGCACAAGCAGGCCCTCGAGATGGTGTACGAGGAACTCAAGGAGAACGCCGTGCGCGGCAAGTTCTTCCCGCTGGCCGTTTCCGGCGCGTTCCACACGCCCATGATGGCCGATGCCAACGCCGAATTCGTCAAGCTGCTGGACAAGCAGGACTGGCAGGCCGCCATATTCCCCATCTACTCCAACGTGAACGGCGAACCGCTCACCGAGCCCAACCTCATCCGCAACGCCATGCGCAAGCAGATGACCTCGTCCGTGCAGTGGGTGGACACCATCGCCAATATGTGGAAGAACGGCGTGCGCCGCTGGATAGAATTCGGCCCGCAGGGCGTGACCAGCCGCATGGTGCGCCCCATCCTTTCCGCCGCCGACGTGGACGACGGCTCCTACACTACGGTCCACATCGCCAACATCGACTCTGTTCAGGCCTTTGAAGGTTAACAACAATGCGCGACATCATACTCATCGAGAAAGCCCTGCGCGGCATCGTGGCCGAAAACGGCTGGGAATGGCCCGAAAAGGCCGTGCTCGAAACACCTAAGGACGTGAAGCACGGCGACCTTGCCACCAACCTTGCCATGGTGCTTTCCAAGCAGGCCAAGGCCGCACCCCGCGTGGTGGCCGAAAAGGTCATGGCCGCCGTGTGCGAGAAGTTCCCCGGCCTTGTCAGCGCCGAGATCGCCGGCCCCGGTTTCATCAACTTCACTTTCGCCCCCTCCTTCTGGCAGGAAGTGGTGATGGACGTGGAAGAGCAGGGCAGCGCCTTCGGTTCTTCCGCTAACGGCGGCGGCCGCCGCATCAACGTGGAATACGTTTCCGCCAACCCCACCGGCCCCCTGCACATCGGGCATGGCCGCGGCGCGGCCGTGGGCGATTCCCTCACCCGCCTGCTCCGCTTCGCCGGGTACGACGTTTCCACCGAATACTACATCAACGACGCCGGCCGCCAGATGCGCCTGCTGGGCGATTCCGTGTACCTGCGCATGCGCGAGGTGTGCGGCCTGCCCGTGCAGTTCCCCGAAGACCCCAAGGGCTGGTATCGCGGCGACTATATCATCGACATCGCTAAGGAAATGCTCGAGAAGGACCCCAAGGTCATCGAGCTTCCCGAAGACGAGGCCAAGAACGTCTGCTACGAATACGCCTGCGCCCAGATCCTCGCCGGTATCAAGGACGACCTGAACGAGTTCCGCGTGGAGCATCAGGTCTGGTTCTCCGAGAAGAGCCTCGTGGACGGCGGCAAGGTGGAGGAAGCCTTCGACAAGCTGCGCGGCATGGGCCTCGTCTATGACAAGGACGACGCCGTGTGGCTGGCCACCGAACAGTTCGGCGACGACAAGGACCGCGTGCTCCGCAAGGGCGACGGCTACCTCACCTATTTCGCCTCCGACATCGCCTACCATGTGAACAAGTTCGAGCGCGGCTTCGACGAGAGCATCGACATCTGGGGCGCCGACCACCACGGCTACGTGCCCCGCATGAAGGCCGCCATCCAGTGCATGGGCCGCGACCCTGAAAAGGACTTCCATGTGGTGCTCATCCAGATGGTGAACCTCATGCGCAACGGCGAGCCCGTGGCCATGTCCACCCGCGCCGGTGAATTCGTGACCCTGCGCGAAGTGCTGGACGACGTGGGCGCCGACGCCGCTCGCTACATGTTCCTTTCCCGCAAGAGCGACACGCCGCTGGACTTCGACCTCGAGCTGGTGAAGCAGCGCAGCATGGACAACCCCGTGTACTACGTGCAGTACGCCCACGCCCGCGTGGCCGCGCTCCTGCGCCGCGCCGCCGACCGCGGCGTGGAACTGCCCGCCAGGTGCACGGCCGATATGCTGGCCTGCCTGACCTCTGCCGACGACCTCGCCCTCCTGCGCGAAGCCGACCGCTTCCGCAACGTGGTGGAAGATTCCGCCCGCGCCCGTGCGGCCCATCCCGTGAGCTTCTACCTCAACGAGCTGGCCAGCCGCCTGCACAGCTACTATGCCAACAACCCCGTCCTGAGCGGCGACGACGAGGCCGTGATGAAGGCCCGCCTCGCCCTCCTGCGCGCCGTGAGCGTGGTCATCGCCAACGGCCTCGGCCTGCTTGGCGTGAGCGCACCGGAATCCATGTAGTATGTCCAACGCCTTTTACCGCAGTACCTCTTCCAGCGCGAAGAAGAACAGCGAAAGGGAACGGCGGCAGAACGCTTCCGAAGGCTTCGACGAGGCCCTCGAAACGCCTGCCGGCGTTCCTGTTTCTGAAGTCGCGCCCCGGGCAGGGGGCAGGGCGGACGGGGCGGAACAGGAGCCGCGCCACGAGCGCAGCCTTCTGGCGTGGAACGTCACGGTCACGCCCTCCGCGGTGGTGACCATGAGCGTGCTGGGCGTCATCCTTCTGGCCTTCACCTTCCTTTCCGGCGTCATCGTGGGGCGTGGAACCATGCCCCTGCCGCAGGCGCTGGAACTGGAAACGCTGGCCCCGGAAGACAGGAACGCCCATGCCGCGGCCGCCGAGAAGATACTTACGGAAGAAGAGCTCCGCTTCATGACCAGCCTCAAGGCCCGCGAGGCCGAAGGCGTGCTTTCCGCCGCCGCGGCGGACAAGGCCGCCAGAAAGGCCGCGCAGGAAGAAAGGGCGAGGGCCGCCGAAAAGAAGGCGGACAGGAAGCCGGAGAAGAAGGCCGAAAAGAAGCCCGAACCGAAGCCGGAAGCCAGGGACGGGAAGGCCGCCCGCTTCGACTACGAACTGCGCGTGGCCGCCTTTCAGGACGCCGCGGCCGCCCAGCGCCTTGCCCAGCGCCTGAAGAAGGAAGGCATGAGGGCGCGGCAGTACGCGGCCAAGAGCAGGGGCGGGCTGTGGCATTACGTGTCCGTCTCCTTCCGGGGCACAGCGGACGACCTGCAGGCCCAGCGCGCCCGGCTTGCCAAGTCCGGCCTGCGCGATTCGCTGGTCATTTCCAAGACGGCCGTGGAAGAAAGGGCCGCCAAGGGCCAGAAGAAGCGCTGACGGGGGCGGCACAATCCCTATTTGCGTCTAACGCAAGGCTTGACAAAGATGCCCCCCCTCGGTATTTTGTCATGTTTCCAGAGGTAATGTATGGATCTTAACCACATCGCATTGAACGAGATACCCCCGCAGGGGGCCAGCTACAAGGTCGCTGACGAGGCCGTGTGGGTGCGCCGCCTTGGCGAATTTGGTGTGTCTTGCCGCATAGTTGAGCCTGTGGAGGCCGAGGTTCTCGTGCTCCCGCAGGAGGACGGCTGTCTGCTTCGCGGCGTTATCAGGGGCGTGGTGTCCATGCCGTGCAACCGCTGCATGGAAGAAACCCTTGTGGTGCTGAACCAGAGCTTCGACGAATTCGAGGACTATCCTCGGGACGGCGAAACCGAACCAGAAGGGAAAGAGCCTACGGAAATTCTGGACGAATGCGTGGTAACGATGGAAGGCGGTGCGCCTTTCCTCGACCTTGCCGCGCTCCTGTGGGAGGAATTCTCGCTGGCCCTGCCGGTGAAGCCTCTCTGCAAGCCGGACTGCAAGGGCCTGTGCCCCGAGTGCGGCAAAAATCTTAATGAAGGTGCCTGCGGCTGCGTCCTCGACAATGGGGATCCCCGTCTGGCTGCTCTGCGTCAACTGAAAGTGAAACGACAGGGCTAAGAGCCCCGTTTCCGCATAAGGAGAAAAACCATGGCTGTTCAGCAGAACAAGAAGTCCCACTCCAAGAAGGGTATGCGTCGTTCCCATGACCGTGTGGCCAAGCCCACCGTCATCTACTGCTCCTGCGGCGCTCCCACCAAGCCCCATTCCGTCTGCCCCGCCTGCGGCAAGTACGATGGCCGCCAGGTGGAAGCCATCGCCGCCGATGAGCAGTAATCGCGCAAGACTCGCCGTGGACGCCATGGGAGGGGATTTCGGCCCCTCCGTGGTCGTTCCCGGGGCTCTTCAGGGCGCCCGTGAGACCGGGGCCAAAGTCCTCCTCGTCGGCATAGAGGAAGAGATCCGCAAGCAGATCGCGGAACTCAAGGCCGAAGATGGCGAAGGTGAACTCTTTGAGGTGGTGAACGCCACTCAGATCATCGAGATGACCGACAAGCCGTCTGAAGTCGTGCGCGGCAAGCGGGACTCTTCCATGCATGTGGCCTGCAAGCTGGTGCGTCAGGGCGAAGCCGATGCCTTCATCAGCGCCGGCAACTCCGGCGTGGCCTATGCCTGCGGCATGTTCATCATCGGGCGAATCCCCGGTGTGGAACGCCCGGCCTTGGCTTCGCTCATGCCCACGGAAAAGTCTCCCATGCTCCTTCTGGACGTGGGGGCCAATGCGGAATGCCGCCCCCATCACCTGTTCCAGTTCGCCGTCATGGGCTCTACCTTTGTCAAGGATATCCTTGGCTATGAGGATCCCCGTGTGGCCCTTCTGAGCAACGGCGAGGAAGAGGGCAAGGGCAACCCCCTTGTGAAGGACAGCTACGAACTGCTCAAGCAGGCCTCGCACCTGAACTTCGTGGGCAACGCCGAAGGCAGCGACCTGTTCACCGGCGATGTGGACGTGGTGGTGTGCGACGGCTTCGTGGGCAACGTGGCCCTCAAGCTCAGCGAAGGCCTCGCTCGTTCCATCCGCCACCTTCTGAAGCGCGAACTCACGCACAACGGCATCCTGCCCCGCCTCGGCGCGGCGCTGTCCATGCCTGCGTTCAAGAGCTTCAAGAAGATCGTGGACTATGCGGAATACGGCGGCGCCCCTCTGCTCGGCCTCAAGGGCATAGCCATCGTGTGCCACGGCAAATCCAACGAGAAGGCTATCTGCAGTGCCATGAAGCTGGCGAATTCCTACATCAGCAAGGGTACGCAGCAGCGCCTGGTGGAAGCCATCAGCGCCAACGAAGAACTTTCCAGCTTCGCTATGTCTCTGTAGTGCGGCTGTTGGCCGGAGCTTCCGCGCCCTGCGCAGACGTTCCGGCCCGGGCTTCGGCCCTGCGGCAACGCCTTATATTTAAGGATGGGCCGCGCATCTTTCCGCGTGCAGGGGGCACTCGCCTGCCCCCGCCGCGCCTCTGCCAGCCTCGCCCTTCCTCTCTGGAAAGGGCAGAGCGCTCCCCGGCCGCTTCGCCCCTCTGCGGGAAACGCGCGGCTTCTCCTCAGGGCCTGCCGTCTGGCTCGTCCTGTCTTCAAAGGAATGCTTCCTTTCCCGCCCAGCACGGGAAGGGCATTCGGGCAGCTCTATGAATCATCCCTGCTACATCTGCGGTCTCGGTTCCTCCGTTCCCTCCCGCGTTCTGACCAACGCGGACCTCGAGAAGATGGTGGAAACCTCCGACGAGTGGATCACGGCGCGCACCGGCATCAAGGAACGCCATATCCTTGACGAGAACGCCAACGGTTCCGACCTTGGGGCCGAAGCCGCCCGTGCCGCGCTTGCTGAAGCCGGACTTGCCCCTGAAGACGTGACGCATATCTTTGCCGCCACCTGCACGCCCGACCATCTCAGCCCCAGCACCTCCTGCATCATCGCAGGAAAGCTCGGCATCTCCGCTTCTTCCGGCCAGATGGGCCGCGTGATGTGCATGGACTTCAACGCCGCCTGCACGGGCTTCGTGTACGGCCTTGAGCTTGCCCGCGCCACCCTCTGCCTGCACCCCGAAGCCGTCATCCTGCTCGTGTCCGCCGAGGCACTGAGCCGCCGCACCAACTTCGGCGACCGTTCCACCTGCGTGCTCTTCGGCGACGCCGCCGGGGCCGTGGTCCTGCGTTCTTCCTGCGAGAAGCCGCTGTGGAACGTGGCCGACGTGTCCTGCGCTTCCGACGGCGCGCTCCGCGACCTCATCCAGATAGGCGGCGGCACGGCCTCCCCCATCGAAGTGGGCAGCACCGTGGGCCCGGAATGGTTCGTCACCATGCAGGGCATGGCCGTGTTCAAGCACGCCGTGCGCAACATGGCCGAAGAGAGCCAGAAACTTCTGGAACGCAACGGCATGGGCTTCGAGGATGTGGACCTTTTCATCCCCCATCAGGCCAACCTGCGTATCATCAAGGCAGTTGGCGAACGCCTTGGGCTTGGAGAGGACAAGGTTTTCGCCAATGTGCAGAACTACGGCAACACGTCGGCCGCCACGCTCCCCGTGGCCCTGGCCGACGCCCGCAAGGCGGGCCGCCTTGCCCCCGGCATGAAGGTGCTGCTCACCAGCTTCGGCAGCGGCATGACCTGGGGTTCGGCCCTGCTCGTGTAGTTCCTTGTCATTTTCGGTGAATACGCTTATCATCCCCCCAATCAGGAGTATGCCATGAGCGAGCTGACCCCCACCGCCCTCGTTACCGGCGGTTCCCGAGGCATCGGGCGCACCATAGCCCTTACCCTTGCCGAGGCCGGATACCAGATTTTCTTCACCTACGTGAGCCGCCCCGAGGCCGCTGACGCCGTTGTGGCCGAGATTGAGGCCGCTGGCGGCAAGGCCCGCGCCTTCCGCGTGGACTCGGCCGACGCCGAACAGGTCTCCGCCTTCTTTGCCGACGAGATAAAGGGCAAGGTGGAGCTTTCCGTGCTGGTGAACAACGCGGGCATCACCCGCGACGGGCTCGTGCTCCGCATGAAGGACGAGGACTTCGACAAGGTGCTCGACACCAACCTTCGCGGCGCCTTCCTCTTCCTGCGCGAAGCCGCCAAGATCATGGCCCGCCAGCGCCACGGCCGCATCATCAACATCTCGTCCGTGGTGGGGCAGATGGGCAACGCCGGGCAGATCAACTATTCCGCCGCCAAGGCCGGGCTCATCGGCATGACCAAGTCCGCCGCCAAGGAACTGGGCGGCCGCTCCGTTACCGTGAACGCCGTTGCCCCCGGCTTCATCGAGACCGATATGACCGCTGCCCTCACCGAGGAACAGCGCAAGGCCTATGCCGAAGCCATCCCGCTGGGCCGCCTCGGCTCGGCGCAGGACATAGCCGACACCGTGGCCTTCCTCGCCTCCGACAAGGCGTCCTATATCACGGGTCAGGTCATCGCCGTCAACGGCGGCCTGTACTGCTAGGAATTTCGGCGCGCCTGCCGGTTCAAGCCGCCGTGCTGGCCAGCTCCGAGTATCAAGGAACAGCCGGAATTTCCGGCCCCAAGGAAAAACCAAAAACACCCTCTGG
Organism: Mailhella sp.; assembly: GCA_017408905.1. GTDB lineage: Bacteria > Desulfobacterota > Desulfovibrionia > Desulfovibrionales > Desulfovibrionaceae > Mailhella. The sequence goes on from JAFQTU010000040.1 coordinate 16,546, forward strand.
AGGGAATCATGTCTGTTGAAGCCAAAATCAAGCAGATCATCGTCGAACAGCTCCGCCGTTCCGAAGAAGAAGTCACCCCCGAAGCCTCCTTCATCGAAGACCTCGGCGCCGACTCTCTCGACCTCACCGAACTCATCATGGCCTTCGAAGAAGCCTTCGGCGTGGAAATCGCTGACGAAGACGCCCAGAAGATCCTCAAGGTGAAGGACGCCATCGCCTTCGTGAAGAGCAAGCAGGCCTAAGTTTCCCTGCTCCAACATAGTATGCCGGGGAGCCAGCGCTTCCCGGCATATTGGTATGTCCTTTAACATCCGGCGGCCCTGCCGCTGTGTTCCCGTATGCCGCCCGCAGGAAGGAGAGGTCCTCCGGTACGGGCCTGCGCTCTGAGCGGAGCGCCGCGCCCCGGCCACGGCGGGAACGAGCATCCCAATTTTACGGAGACAACCGAGTGGAACGCAAACGTATCGTCATCACCGGCCTTTCGGCCATAACCCCGCTGGGCAACGACATCGAGTCCAGCTGGGAAGCCCTGCTTGCCGGCAAGTCCGGCATCGGCCCCATCACGCTGTTCGACTCCACCGATTATCCCACCCACATCGCGGGCGAAGTCAAGGATTTCGATCCTGAGGCTTATATCAACCCCAAGGAATGCCGCAAGATGGACCGCTTCAGCCAGTTCGCTGTGTGCGCGGCCATCGACCTCCTGAAGGACTCCGGCCTCGTCATCGACGAGGGCAACGCCCACCGCGTGGGCGTGGTGCTCGGCGTGGGCCTCGGCGGCCTCAAGACCCTTGAAGATTTCCACGAAAAACTGCGCACGGCCGGCCCCCGCCGCGTGTCACCCTTCTACATCCCCATGGTCATCGCCAACATGGCCCCCGGCCTCGTGGCTATCCAGACCGGGGCCAAGGGCATCAACGTGGTCTCCACCAGCGCCTGCGCCTCGGCCCTGCACGCCATCGGCTGCGCGTACGACCAGCTCGTGCTCGGCCGTGCCGACGCCGTGATCACCGGCGGTTCGGAAGCCACCATCTGCGGCATGGGCATTTCGGGCTTCACCTCCATGAAGGCCCTGTGCACCGACCATCAGGACGAGCCCCACAAGGCCTCCCGTCCCTTCGACGCCACCCGCTCCGGCTTTGTCATGGGCGAAGGCGCCGGCCTGCTCATGCTCGAGACCCTCGAACACGCCAAGGCCCGCGGCGCGAAGATCTACGCTGAAGTCCTCGGTTTCGGCGCTTCCGACGACGCGAACCACATGGTGGCCCCGCTGGAATCCGGCGCGGGCATGGTGGCCTGCATCAACGCCGCCCTTGCCGACGCCAACGTCGAACCCGGCCTCATCGACTACGTGAGCGCCCACGGCACTTCCACCCACGCCAACGACGCCGCCGAGACCAAGGCCCTGCACACCGTGTTCGGCGAACACGCCAGGGAACTGGCCATCACCGGCGTGAAGTCGCAGATAGGCCATCTGCTCGGCGCTTCCGGCGGCGTGTCCAGCATCTTCGCCGCCCTCACCCTTCAGAGCGGCATGGTTCCCGGCACGATCAACCTTGAGAACCCCGACCCCGAGTGCGACCTCAACTACATGGCCGAAGGCTCAAAAAAGCTCGACCCGCAGTACGCCATCGTCAACGCCCTCGGCTTCGGCGGCACGAACGGCTGTCTGGTACTGAAGAAGTACACGGACTAGTTCCCGCGCCGGAATATCTTCACAAGCAGGGGCCGGGCAACCGGCCCTTTCCTTTCACCACAGATTCCCCAGAGGTCTGCCCCCATGAACGAGATCATCCTGCGCGACCCCGCCGTTGCCGACGCCATCCTGAAGGAATCCCGCCGTCAGGTCAGCAAGCTCGAACTCATCGCTTCCGAGAACTTTGTCTCCGCCGCCGTGCGCGAGGCTCAGGGTTCCATCATGACGCACAAGTACGCCGAAGGCTACCCGGCCAAGCGCTACTATGGCGGCTGTGAGTTCGTCGATGTGGTGGAAGATATCGCCCGCGACCGTGCCAAGGAAATTTTCGGCTGTGATTTCGCCAACGTACAGCCCCATGCCGGAAGCCAGGCCAACATGGCGGCCTACATGGCCCTTGTGAAGCCCGGGGACACCATCCTCGGCATGGACCTGACCCACGGCGGCCACCTTACCCACGGCAGCCCGGTGAACTTCTCCGGCCGCACGTACAACTTTGTGCCCTACGGTGTGGACCGCGAGAGCGGCCAGCTCGACTACGACGCCGTGGAGAAGATGGCGGAACAGTGCCGCCCCGCTCTCATCGTGGCCGGTGCCAGCGCCTACGCCCGCACCCTCGACTTCCCCCGCTTCCGCGCCATTGCGGACAAGGTGGGCGCCAAGCTCATGGTGGACATGGCCCACATCGCCGGCCTTGTGGCAGGCGGCCAGCACATTTCCCCGCTCCCCTACGCCGACATCGTGACCACCACCACCCACAAGACCCTGCGCGGCCCCCGCGGCGGCATGATACTTTCCGCCCGCGGCGAGGAATACGGCAAGGCGGTGAACAGCGCCATCTTCCCGGGAATGCAGGGCGGCCCGCTCATGCACGTCATCGCGGCCAAGGCCGTGGCCTTCGGCGAGGCCCTGCGCCCCGAGTTCCGCGACTATCAGGCGCAGGTGGTGAAGAACGCCAAGGTGCTGGCCCAGTGCCTGCTCGACGCCGGGTACGAACTCGTTTCCGGCGGCACGGACAATCACCTCATGCTGCTCGACCTTTCGAAGCGCGACCTCACCGGCAAGGACGCCGAACACGCCCTCGACCTTGCGGGCATCACGGCCAACAAGAACACCGTGCCCTTCGAGACCCGCTCCCCCTATGTCACCTCGGGCGTGCGCATCGGCACGGCGGCCCTGACCACGCGCGGCATGAAGGAAGACGATATGCTCAAGGTGGGCGGCTGGATAGTGGACGTGCTCTCCAGCACGCAGAACGAGACCCGCCTTGGCGAGATCCGCGCCGACGTGGAGAAGTTCGCCAGCCAGTTCCCGCTTTTCGCGTGGTAAGAACGCGCTGATACCAAGGCAGGCCTCCGGCAGGATACCGGGCGCCTGCCTTTTCAAATGCCGAAGGAAGTGATAACAGTTCCCCTATACGCGGGAGTTGATATGGTACAGGACAACAGAGCAAGCTGGCCCCGTTATTTCATGGACATAGCCTTCCTTGTGGCACAGCGTTCCACCTGCCTCCGCCGCAAGGTGGGGGCTATCGCCGTGCTGGACAGGCGCATCCTCGCCACCGGCTACAACGGTGCGCCCTCGGGCGTGCCGCACTGCCTTGAGGTGGGCTGTCTGCGCCAGCAGCTCGGCATCCCCTCGGGCCAGCGCCACGAGATATGCCGGGGCATCCATGCCGAGCAGAACGTCATCATCCAGGCGGCCGTGCACGGCATTTCCCTGCGCGGGGCCGAGATATTCTGCACGCACCAGCCCTGCATCATCTGCGCCAAGATGCTCATCAACTGCGGCGTGAAGAAGATATGGATAGCCGAAGGCTACCCCGACCAGCTTTCCGAGAAGATGCTTTCCGAAGCCGGGGTGGAGCTTGTGGTGCTTCCTGCCGGAGAAGGGAAGGAAAGCAAAGTTAGACCTGTCGAACATTCGTCCTGCGCCTGCGGCTCGTCCTGTTCCTGCGGCGAAGGAGGGAAGGCATGAGCGAGCTTGCCCGCCACGAAGCCTTCATGCGCCGCGCCATTGAGCTGGCCGAACGCGGCCGCTGGCGCACGGCCCCCAATCCCACGGTGGGCGCTGTCCTCGTGAAGGATGGCGAGATCGTGGCCGAGGGCTGGCATCAGGTCTGCGGTCAGGCCCATGCCGAGGTGAACTGCCTGAGCGACGCCGCCGAAAAGGGCGTGGACACTTCCGCCTGCACGCTCTACGTCACGCTTGAGCCGTGCAACCATTTCGGCAAAACTCCTCCCTGTTCCCATGCCGTGCTCAAGGCCGGGATAAAGCGCGTGTTCATCGGCCTGCCGGACATGAACGCCAAGGCCGCAGGCGGCGCGGACTTCCTGCGCGAGAACGGCGTGGAAGTGGTCTCGGGCCTGCTGGAAGCGGAATGCTGCGAGCTCGTGGCCGATTTCATCACATGGCAGACCACGAAGCGCCCCTATGTCATCCTGAAAATGGCCTCCACGCTGGACGGACGCATCTCCACCAAGGCCGGGCGCTCCCAGAAGATCTCCAACGAGGCCTCCCACGCCGAGGTGCATCGCCTGCGCGAGAAGGTGGGCCTTGCCCGGGGCGCGGTGCTCGTGGGCGGCAACACCTTCGCCCTCGACGACCCGCGCCTTACCGCCCGCACCGGAACGGCGGAGCGCCAGCCCCTTGCGGCGGTGCTCACCTCGCGCCTGCCTTCCGAGAACGGCTGCGCCCTCGTGCGCGAACGCGCCGCCGAGAGCGTGTTCTTCACCACGGCGGCACAGGCGGCTTCCCCTGCGGCGGCGGCCCTGCGCGCCAAGGGGGCCCGCGTCTATGGCGTGGACTGCGCCGACAGCGGCACGGCCCGCGCCCCGCTCGACGTGGCGCAGGTGCTGGAACTGCTCCGCGCCGAAGAGAACTGCCTCTACGTGCTGTGCGAGGGTGGGGGGCGCACCGCGCTTTCCCTGCTCGAAGCCGGGCTGGTGGACGAGTTCCACCTGCACATGGCCCCGCTCATCCTTGCGGACGACGAGGCCACGCCGCTGTTCTCGGGCCGCCACACCGAAAGCATGGAAGAGGCCCTGCGCATGAAGGCCGTTGCCGTGTCCCTTGCCGAGGGGGACGTCCACATCCGATTCCGAGCCATGAGGGGCTGATATGTTCACAGGACTGGTCGAAGGTCAGGGCCGCGTCACGGCCGTAGAGAAAAGGGGAGGGGACATACTCTTCCGCTTCCATCCGCTTTTTGCGTTCGAAAAGCCCGAGATAGGCGAATCCGTGGCCTGCAACGGCGTCTGCCTCACGGTGGAGACGTGGCTCCCCGCCGGGCCGGAATTCACGGTGTTCGCGTCTGCCGAAACGGCGTCCTGCACCAATCTCGGCGCTCTGCGCGTGGGTTCGCTGGTCAACATGGAACGCGCCATGCAGATGGGCGACCGCTTCGGCGGCCATATCGTGAGCGGCCATGTGGACTGCGTGGCGCAGGTGGAGAGCATGGCGGAAGTGGGCGGTTCGCGCCGCATCCGCATGGCCTTCGCGCCCGAGTGGAGCGGCGAGGTCGTTCCCAAGGGCTCGGTCACGCTGGACGGCATCAGCCTCACGGTGAACCGCTGCGGCGAGGGCTGGCTGGAAGTGAACATCATCCCCGAAACGTGGCGCGTCACCACCGCCGCAGGCTGGAAGCCCGGGGCCGCCGTGAACATGGAGACCGACATCATAGCCAAGTACGTGAAGAGCGTGATGCGGCCCTTCTGCGGCGGGGCGGGGCAGGGCGCTTCTGCACAGAATTCCCCGGAAAGCCGCGTGACCATGGATTTTCTGCTCAAGAACGGCTTCGGCCTGTAGAGAGGACGTATTTTCCGGGGCTTTCCGCGCCCAACTATGCGGAAAGCCCTGCTTTTGCGCTTAACGGGGCGGGAAAATGCTTGGCATCCGCGCCGTTTTGCGCGAAGATATCCCCCGCGCGCGTACACGCGAAGGGAAGGGCGGGCAGAAACGCCGCCGCTTCCCCGGGCCGCGCGCCCCAGTGCTGAGAAAAAGGGCCACGGCCCATAACTGTGTGAGGAACCTATGTATTCCGTGAAGACCATCGAAGGGCAGCTCAATGCCCAGGGACTGAAGATCGCCATCGTCGCGTCCCGCTTCAACGACTTTGTGGTCGGTCGCCTCATTGACGGGGCCATCGACTACCTCGTGCGCCACGGCGCTTCTGTGGAAGATATCACCGTCATCCGCGTTCCCGGCGCGTATGAACTGCCCCTTGTGTGCAAGAAGCTGGCCGCCTTCTCCCAGTACAGCGGCATCATAGCTCTGGGCGCGGTCATCCGCGGCAGCACTCCCCACTTCGACTACGTCTGCGCCGAAGCCTCCAAGGGCATCGCGCAGATCTCCCTGCAGACCGGCCTGCCCATCGGCTTCGGCCTGCTCACCTGCGACAATCTGGAGCAGGCCATCGAACGCGCCGGCGCCCACGTGGGCAACAAGGGTTCTGAGGCCGCGGCCGCCGTGCTCGAAACCATCCGCGTCATGGAGCAGATCTGATGTCTGTGAAAGAACCTTCCCGCCGCGCCCATCGCCAGCTTGCCTTCCAGGCCCTCTACGGCCAGGAATTCCTCGACTGCCATACCGTGGACGACCTTAAGAAGGCCTTCCTCGCCGTGCCCCGCCAGCAGGGCGAAAGCCCTGAGGCCGAACCTTCCGGCTTCGCATGGGAACTCGTTCTGGGCGTGTGGCAGAACCGCACCGAGCTCGACGCCGTTATCGAGCGCTTCGCCCGCAACTGGCGGCTCGACCGCGTGGGCCGCGTGGAGCTGAACCTCCTGCGCCTTGGCGTGTACGAGATGCTCTACCGTGCCGACGTTCCCTGCAAGGTCTCCATGAACGAGGCCCTCGAACTCGACAAGCAGTACGGCGACGCCCGTTCCCATACCTTTGTCAACGGTATTCTCGACGCTGTGAGCAAGGCCCTTGAAAAGGGCGAGCTCAAGGCCCGCGCCTGATACCCCCTTCGTGCAAGCGCTCCTGCGCGCGAACTTCCAAGGATCGAAGAAATGGCACTTTCCTCTCGTTACGAACCCCATGCTCTGGAAGAGAAATGGCAGAAGATCTGGGCCGAGAAAGGCTCGTTCGACTGCGACCTCGACCCCTCCAAGCCCAAGTATTTCCTCATGGAGATGTTCCCCTATCCTTCGGGCAACATCCACATGGGCCACGTGCGCAACTACTCCATAGGCGACGTGATGGCCCGCTTCCGCCGCCTTCAGGGCTACAACGTCCTGCACCCCATCGGCTGGGACGCCTTCGGCCTTCCTGCCGAGAACGCCGCCATCAAGCACAACACGCATCCCGGCAAGTGGACCTATTCCAACATCGCCAATATGCGCACCCAGCTCCAGCGCATGGGCTATTCCTACGACTGGCGCCGCGAAGTGGCCACCTGCCGCCCCGAATACTACCGCTGGGAGCAGGAATTCTTCCTCAAGTGCCTTGAAAAGGGCCTTGTGTACCGCAAGAAGGCCGCCCAGAACTGGTGCCCGAGCTGCCATACCGTGCTGGCCAACGAACAGGTCATCGACGGCAAGTGCTGGCGCTGTGATTCCAACGTGGAGCAGAAGGACCTCACCCAGTGGTTCTTCCGCATCACCGCCTATGCCGACGAGCTCCTTGCCGACCTCAAGAAGCTGGAAGGCGGCTGGCCTGCCCGCGTGCTCACCATGCAGAACAACTGGATAGGCCGCTCCACCGGTGCCGAGATAGCCTTCAAGCTCGAAGGTTCCGAGGACGTGGAGATCCGCGTCTTCTCCACCCGTGCCGACACGCTCTTCGGCGTCACCTTCATGACGCTCGCCCCCGAACATCCCCTTGTGGAACAGCTCATCGCCGGCCGTGAGAACGAGGAAGAGATCCGCGCCTTCATCGAGAAGACCCGCAACATGGACCGCCTCGACCGCCAGTCCGAGACCCTCGAGAAGGAAGGCGTGTTCACCGGCGCGTACTGCATCAATCCCTTCACCGGCGACCGCGTGCCCGTGTGGCTCGGCAACTTCGTGCTGGCTGAATACGGCACCGGCGCTGTCATGGCCGTGCCCGCCCACGACCAGCGCGACTTCGAATTCGCCAAGAAGTACGGCATCGACCTCAAGGTGGTGGTCAGCCCCGAAGGTACGGAGCTCGACCCGGCCCAGATGACCGAAGCCTACACCGAACCCGGCTTCCTCGTGAACTCCGGCGAGTTCACCGGCATGCCCAACGTGGAAGGCAAGGAAGCCATCACGAAGAAGCTGGACGAGACCGGCAAGGGCCGCGCCACCGTGAACTACCGCCTGCGCGACTGGAACCTTTCCCGCCAGCGCTACTGGGGCGCCCCCATCCCCGTGGTGTACTGCGAGAAGTGCGGCGTCCAGCCCGTGAAGTACGAAGACCTGCCCGTAGTCCTTCCCCTCGACGTGAAGACCTGCGAAGACGGCCGCTCCCCCCTGCCGGACACCCCCTCCTTCGTGGAGACCACCTGCCCCTGCTGCGGCGGCCCGGCCCGGCGCGAGACCGATACCATGGACACCTTCGTGGAGTCCTCGTGGTACTTCGCCCGCTACACCGCCGCCCGCAAGGACGACGGCGCCTTCGACATGGAGGCCCTCAAGTACTTCATGCCTGTGGACCAGTACATCGGCGGCGTGGAACACGCCATCCTGCACCTGCTCTACAGCCGCTTCTTCACCAAGATGCTCCGCGATTTCGGCTACTTCCCCGCCGACCTCGACGAGCCCTTCAAGAACCTGCTCACGCAGGGCATGGTGCTCCTCGGCGGCAGCAAGATGTCCAAGTCCAAGGGCAATATCGTTGACCCCGATGCCATGGTGAAGCGCTTCGGTGCCGATACCGTGCGCCTGTTCTGCCTCTTCGCCGCCCCGCCGGAACGCGACTTCGACTGGAGCGACGCCGGCATCGAAGGCTCCTTCCGCTTCGTGAGCCGCGTGTGGCGCATGTTCGCGGAAATGCAGGATATCCTGAAGCCCGTGGCCGCCTGCTCCGACCTTTCGGAAACCGACAGCGCCGCCATACGCGACCTGCGCCGCTGGGAACACGCCACCGCCAAGAAGGTGGGCGAAGACATTGCCGAACGCAACCAGTTCAACACCGCCATCGCCGCCATCATGGAGCTGTGCAACGCGGTGAACCAGCACCGCGAAGAGCTTTCCGCCACGGAAGAAGGCCGCATGGCCCTTTCCTCCGCCATGTCCACCATCCTGGTCATGCTCTGCCCCTTCACGCCCCATATGTGCGAGGAAGTGTGGCAGTCCCTCGGCCATGCCGACAGCATGGACGGCGTGCGCTGGCCCGAATGGAACGAGGAAGCCCTGAAGCGCGATGTGGTCACCATCGTGGTGCAGGTGAACGGCAAGCTGCGCGGCAAGGTGGAAGTGCCTGCCGGCAGTGCCAACGACGTGGTGGAACAGGCCGCCCTGGCCGAACCCTCCATCCAGAACCATATCGCCGGAAAGACGGTGCGCAAGGTCATCGTGGTTCCCGGCAAGCTCGTGAACGTGGTGGTCGGCTAGACCGCTGAACATACGCCCGGCTTCCTTCGGGGGGGCCGGGCTTCCCTGCCGCCTGCGGGAGGGCAGGGCGAATCTCCGGCCTTGGGCCGACGGGTGAACGGATGAAGAATACGACCCTCAGAAAATGGAAAGGCCTGCTTGCGGCTTCCCTCTGCTGCCTCAGCCTGCTGGCTGGCGGATGCGGCTACGGGCTGGACGGCTTCGGCACTTCTTCCAGCCGTGCGCACAGCGTTCTTGGCGACGGCAGCCGTACCATCAAGTTCGATAAGGTCGAACAGGTCACGCTGTTCCCGTGGGTCCAGTACTATATGCGCGACATCGTGCGCGAGGAAGTCAACCTGCGCCGCCTCGCCCGCTGGAAGGACGAGGGCAAGTCCGATTACCTGCTCACCGTGAACATGACCGGCTTCAAGGTCCGTTCCTACATTTCCAACGTGTACGACAACACCCTCCTCAGCACCACGACCGTGTCCGTCGAGTTCATCGTGCGCAACGGCAGGACCGGCGCTGTGGAATGGAAATCCGGCCCGGTGTACTACAGCGACAACTATGAGGTGGTGGACGAAGACAGCGCCGTGCGTGAAGGCCTCAAGGAAGCGGTGCGCCTCGGCCTCGACCGTATGCAGCAGCAGTTCTAAACCCGTTTTCCGGTATGGACAGGCCCGGTTTCTTCTTCTGTATCTGCCCCGACGCCGCCCTCCTGCGGAGCTGGATGGAGCGCGAACTCCTTCCGCCCCTTGCGGAGCAGGCCCGGCAGGGCTCTTCCCTCATGGGCGGCCTTGTGCCTGCCTCTTCTGCCGCCCCTGACGTGCAGACCTTCTGGGCGGACGAAGGGCTGGACCGCCGCTTCTGGGATGCGCTCACCCTCCTTGGCATGGACGGCCGCCAGCGCGTCCTTGTGGTGCGCGGCGCGCATCTGCTGTCCGCCGAGGTGTGGAAGAAGCTCTCTTCGGCGCTGGCCACGCCCCGGCCCGGCGTCTTCCCCGTCTTCTGCATGGAATGCCCGTGGGAGAAGGGCCAGCCCAAGCTCCCCGCCCACATCGCCAAGCTCAAATGCCTTGCCTTTGCCGAGAAGCAGAAATGGCAGTGGCGCTCCCCCGGCCTCGACGCCCGCACCATGCGCCAGTACGTTCAGCGCGAAGCGCAGGCGCTGGGCCTTCGCATGGCGCCCGAGGCGCTCAATACCCTTTCCGAGATGCTCATCCCCGACGCTTCGGCCATCCGCGGCGTGCTGGAACAGCTTTCCCTTGCCTCGGCCGACGGCGCTGTGGATGTTGCCCTCGTCCGGCAGATGACCGAATTCACGCCGGACGCCGTGATCTTCGACTTCATCCGCCAGCTCGAGAACGGCAATGCGCGCGCCGTGTGGAAGACCCTTCTGCGCGAAGGCGACGGAGGCGAATCCCTGCTTTTCCCCCTGCTCACGCTCATGGCGCGTGAAGCCCGCCTGCTCTGGCAGATGAACGCCGGGGAAAAGGTCTTCGTGCCGCAGTACGTGGAGGCCGAAAAGCGCCGCCTTGCCGCAAGGCTCGGCGTGTCCGGCCTTTCGCAGGTTCTGGAAGCCCTTGCCGCCGCCGAATGTTCCGTGAAGAGCGGTGCGCGCACGCCGCTTCAGGCCATGGAATCCCTCGTGGCCCAGCTTTCCCTCATCTTCGGTGCGCCTTCCCGCTGATCTGCCTGCGGAGCCTGCCATGTGCGCGAAACGAAAAGGCCTTCTCCCTTCCGGCGGGGATTCGCCCCTCCCGGAGCACACCCCTTCCCCCTCGGATGCCGAATTGCGGCAGGGGCATCGCGCCCGCCTGCGCCAGCGCTTCCTTGCCGACCCGGCGGCCCTCCCCGATTACGAAGTGCTCGAGCTTCTGCTGGGCCATGTCTATCTGCGGCGCGACAACAAACAGCTTGCCAAGCGCCTGCTCCGGCGTTTCGGCAGTATTGCCGGGGTGCTTGCCGCCAGCGATTCCGAACGCCGCCTTGTGGAAGGATGCGGCGAAGCTGTGGATTCTTTCTGCGCCCTCATGCGGGAAATCATTGCCCGTTCCGCCCAAAGCGCCGTACAAAGGAAGCAAGCCCTTGACATAGCGGACATCCTGCGCATGGGCAGGGAGCGGCTCGGCCTGAGCCGTGATGAAGAAGTGTGGGCCGTGCTTCTGGACAAACAGAACAGACTGCTTACCTATAGCAGGATACGTCACGGCAGTTTCGACCGGGTGGAACTGGAACCCTTGGAGCTCGTTTCGCTCATGCTCCGGCACAAGGCAAGCAGCATCGTGCTCATGCACAACCATCCCGGCGGCTCGTTCCGGCCCTCGCTGGCCGACAGGGAACTCACCGGGCGTATCGACGCGGCATTGAAGCACCTCGGCCTGCACCTGCACGACCATGTCATCATCACGCCGGAGCAATGCTTCAGCATCACGCTCGATCGCTGTATCGACCAGCCGCGCCCCTGAACATGATTTCGTGAAGCTATGCGGCCCTTTGCCGCTTCGAGGAAACAATGAGTGATTCCCCTAAGATAGATGATATCAAGCAGCTTGCTGCCGATGAAGAGCTGAAGGACGTGGTGCAGGGTTCGGAGTTTGAAGCGTCGAACTCTGCCGAGCCGGACGCGATGTCCCTGCGCGCTTCCGACGGCGAGGCCCCCGATACTCCCGCCGAAAACGAGGACAGCGCTCCCGAACCCATCGAAGAACAGGCCGACAAGGCGGAAAAAAGCGACGCGGGCGGCGAGGCCGATGCCGAGACTGCCGAGGCCCTGCGTACGCTCCGCGCCCTTGAGACCGTGCTGACGGGCGGGGCTTCTTCCGAAGAAGGGCGCAATCCCTTCGAGCGCGAGATACCTTCCGTCCTTCCCGTCCTGCCCCTGCGGGACATCGTGGTCTTCAATTCCATGATCATCCCCCTGTTCGAGAACCGGGAAAAGGGCATGGAAACGGTCGAGCGCGCCCTGAACGGCAGCCGCTATCTCCTGCTTTGCGCCCAGCGCGACGCTTCCGCCGAAGACCCCGTGCCCACCGACCTGTACGACGTGGGCTCCGTGGTCATGATACTGCGCATGATAAAAATGGCCGACGGGCAGGTGAAGCTCCTCGTGCAGGGGCTGGCCCGCGCCCATGTGGACGAGTTCGACATGAGCGGCCCGGTGCTCATGGCCCGGGTGAGCGTGCTCGAGGAAGAGCGCCGCGCCAGCGCCGAAGTCTCGGACATCGAGGTCGAGGCCATGATGCGCCACGCCCGGGAGCAGAGCGAGCATATCCTTCAGCTCCGCGGCCTGCCTTCGGGCGAGATCATGGGCGTGCTGAAGGGCGTGGACGAGCCCGGCCGCCTTGCGGACATCATAGCCGCCAATATGCGCCTTTCCGTTCCGGACGGGCAGGGCATACTCGAATGCCTCGACCCTGTGGAGCGCCTGCGCATGGTGAACACGCATCTTCTGCGCGAAGTGGAAGTGGCCACCATGCAGGCCCGCATCCAGAGCATGGCCCGCGAAGGCATGGACAAGGCGCAGAAGGATTACTTCCTGCGCGAACAGCTCAAGGCCATACACCGCGAACTGGGCGACGGCGAGGGCGACGAGAGCGAGATGGATACCCTGCGCAAGGCGCTGGACAAGGCGGGCCTGCCGCCCCACGCCCGCAAGGAGGCCGACAAGCAGCTCCGCCGCCTCTCGGGTATGCACAGCGATTCTTCCGAGGCCAACGTGGTGCGCACCTATCTCGACCTGCTGGCCGAACTGCCGTGGAAGAAGCTCTCCCGCGACAGGCTGGACATCGTGAAGGCCGCCGCCATCCTCGACGAGGACCATTTCGGCCTCGACAAGGTGAAGGACCGCATCCTCGAATTCCTGAGCGTGCGCAAGCTGAACCCCGATTCCAAGGGGCAGGTGCTCTGCTTCGTGGGCCCTCCCGGCGTGGGCAAGACCTCGCTGGGCCGTTCCATCGCGCGCGCCCTTGGCCGCAGGTTCCAGCGCCTTTCCCTCGGCGGCATGCGCGACGAGGCCGAGATCCGCGGCCATCGCCGCACCTACATCGGCGCCATGCCGGGCCGCATCATCCAGGCTATACGTCAGGCCGGTACGCGCAACCCCGTCATCGTGCTGGACGAGATAGACAAGCTGGGCAGCGACTTCCGGGGCGACCCTTCTTCCGCCCTTCTCGAAGCCCTCGACCCTGAGCAGAATTCCCATTTCAGCGACCACTACCTGAACCTTGAGTTCGACCTCTCCAAGGTGCTCTTCCTCTGCACGGCCAACCAGCTCGACACCATTCCTGCCGCGCTGCTCGACCGGCTCGAGGTCATCAGCCTTTCCGGCTACACCGAGCAGGAGAAGCTGGCCATTGCGGGCCGCTATCTCGTGCCGCGCCAGACGTCGGCCAACGGCCTTAAGGAAGGCGACGTGCTCTTCCGCGAAAGCGCGCTTTCCCGTCTCATCCGGGGCTATACCCGCGAGGCCGGACTGCGCGGCCTTGAACGGCAGATAGCCTCGGTGTGTCGCAAGCTGGCCCGCCGCAAGGCCGAAGGCGAGAAGCCGCCCTTCACCGTGACGCCTGCTGTGGTGGGCAAGCTCCTCGGCGCGCCGCGCTTCCTCGATGAGGAGAAGGAAGGCGAGCTCCTGCCCGGCGTGGCCCTCGGCCTTGCATGGACGCAGGCCGGCGGCGAAGTGCTCCATGTGGAAGTGAGCACCATGCAGGGCAAGGGCGGGCTCCTGCTCACCGGCCAGCTTGGCGACGTGATGAAGGAATCCGCACAGGCCGCCGTGACCTATGCGCGCTCCCATGCCGCAGAGCTGGGCATCGACCCGGAATTCTCGCAGAAGCTGGATATCCATATCCATGTCCCGGCGGGCGCTACCCCCAAGGATGGCCCCTCCGCTGGCGTCACCCTCGTGTCCGCGCTGGTCTCGGCCCTCACGGGACGCCCGGTGCGCAGTGATACCTGCATGACGGGCGAGATAACCCTGCGCGGCCGCGTCCTGCCCGTGGGCGGCATCAAGGAAAAGATACTGGGCGCGGTGTCGCGCGGCCTCAGGCACGCCGTCATCCCCAGCCAGAACGAAAAAGACCTCGAAGATATCCCCGCCGACCTCCGCCGCCGTATCGACATCCATACCGTCGAGACCATCGGCGAACTGCTGGCGCTGGTGCTGGAAGAGGGGAAGAAAGAGTGAGTTTTCTGGAGGGGGAAGGGGAAACTTTCGAGAAAGTTTTCCCCTTCCCCCTCCAGTCCTCCCCCTTCCCCTTCAAAGCTTTTTATTTGGGGAAGCGAAAGGGGAGTGCTGAAGAGGTGTTGTTAGCAGACGCCGTTCCGGGTGGGGCGGCTTTTTTTGTGGGCAAGGGCGAGGGGCGAGGCTGGGCTTTTTGAAGGAAAAGGGGTATGCAGGGGGAAAGGAGCCGACATGAGCCAGTCTTTTTCGCCTCAAACCAAGGCCGCCATAGCCGGTCTCTGGACGGGCAATCTTTTCGCACCCTTCCTCGTGAGCGGCGTTGCGGCCATGCTTCCCGCCATCGGCGCATCGCTCGAAGGTTCTGCCGTGGCGCTTTCGCTGGTCATGGTCTGCTATAATCTGGGGCAGGGCATCTCCCACATGCTCAGTGGCCGCATCTGCGGCATGCTGGGCGTGAAGCGCGTGCTTCTGGCGGGCGTGGCCCTGTTCTGCCTTTTCGGCATCCTGCTGGCGCTGGCGCAGAACATGGCCTTTGCCATCGGCATCCGTTTTGCGCAGGGGCTGGCGGCGGCCTCCATTTCCTGCTGCGTCACGGCGCTCAGTGTTTCCCTTGCCCCGCCCCAGAGGCGCGGGCAGGTCATCAGCACGGTGGTCACGTCCGTCTATCTCGGCCTTGCCGTGGGCCCGCTGGTCTGCGGTGCGCTCACCGAGCTTGCGGGCTGGCGTTCGGTCTTCTTCGTGGTGGCCTTTTTCGGTGCGGCCGACCTCCTGCTCCTGAAGCGCGTCATCCCGGACCAGCCCCCCGCCGCGCCCGACCTGCCCTTCAATGTGCTCAACGCCGCGCTGGCCGTGGTCAGCCTCGGGCTCATCACCTTCGGGGCGACCTGCCATTTCCTGCACCCGGGCGTGATATGGCTCCTTCCGGCGGGCTTTGTGCTTCTGGCCCTCTTCGTGCGGCTGGAACTGCGCACCGAGCATCCCATCCTTGAACTGCGGGTGCTCTCCAAGGTGAAGGGCCTGCCCGGAGGCATGGCGGCCACTTTTATCAACTACGGGGCCATCATGGGCCTTTCGGTGTTCTTTTCCCTGTATCTCCAGCAGGTTCTGGGCCTGAACGCCTTTGCCGCAGGCTGTGTCATGATGACGCAGAGCCTGATGCAGATGCTGTTCTCCCCCGTGGCGGGCCGCCTTGCCGACCGCTTCGACGCCGTGCGCATCTCCATACTCGGCATGGCGGGCTGCGGGGCGAGCATCCTTGCGCTCACCCTTCTGGACGCGCACAGCCCCGTGTGGCAGGTGGTGCTCCAGCAGGCCTGCCTCGGCACGGGCATAGCCTTCTTCGTAGCCCCCAACGTGTCCGCCACGTTGGGCAACGTGCCGCAGGAATACATGCCTATGGCCTCGGGTCTTCTGGGATGCCTGCGCACCCTTGGCGGCCTGATGAGCCATATCCTCATGGCGGGCATCATAGGCTGGTACATGGGCAGTGCTTCCGTGAACGCCCAGAACGCCGGGCTCTTCCTGCAGGCCATGCGCTGTACGCTCATCCTTTTCGGTTCGCTGAACATGCTGGCGCTGTTCTTCGGCCTGCGCCGCAGCAGAAAAACTGCGGAAAAAGCGTGACATTTCGCACAAGCGTCTTGCCCATGCAGGGCGAAAGCGCTATTATCGCACGGCATCGGACTTTTCCTTCTGAAACGATTTACGCCCTCAGGGCAAGGAGCATACATGGGATTCTTCGGTAAACTTTTCGGCGGCAAGGGCAGCAGCAGTACGGCTAAGGAACAGCCCCAGCCCGCGCCTGTGCGCAACAATACTTCCAGCGACTCCGCTTCCGAAAGCGAAGGCCCGAAGTCGTCCTTCTACGGCCAGCACTTCGAAGGCCTTGGCGACGTGTGGAGCGCCTGCCTGCCCGGCGGCATCAACGAGTTCATCGAGAAGGTTCAGGATATGTTCCCCACGCTGAAGCCGATGGGCCCCGTGATGCAGCGCAAGGACGGCAAGGCCGTGGTGCTCTGCACGTCCGACGTGTCCGGCGGCATGGCCGTGCACTGCAACGTGCTGATGACGCCCGGCACGGGCGAGGCCGAATTCGTGAGCGGCTATCCTTCCCTTGCAGGCCTGCCCAACCCCTGCGTCATCGAGCAGGCGCATATCTGGTCGAACCAGATTTCCGGCGTGGTGGCGGCCCGCTCCTCGGTGAACGGCGCACCCCTGAACTTCTTCCTGTCCGGCTTCTTCCAGCATGTGCCCCAGCTCCAGTTCGGCGCAAGCGCGCAGATCTTCCTGTCGGGCCTTATTCTCGGCATCCAGAAGCAGGACGAGACCGAGTTCACCCCCGAAGCCGGTACGCCTGCCTACGAGGCCATGCAGAAGAAATTCCTTGAGGACAACCCCGACAAGACGGCTGACGACTTCGTGGCCCCTGTGGTCTCCTCCAAGGGGCATGGCGTGCTCCTGCCCACGCCCGTGGTGGGCGCATGGGTGTTCCAGGCCCCCGTGCTTTCCATCGAGAAGGTGGAATTCCTCGGGCACAGCTTCCGCCGCATCGAAACGCGCATCGCCGGTGTGGGCGATTACGCCGTGGTGGGCTCGCTCTACGTGGCCGAACACGTGCTCAAGGGCTACGAACCGCAGGTGGGCGAAGATATCACCGGTACGGTGTGGCTCCAGGGCGAGATGGGACTCGACCCTGAACTCATCGCCAAATACAGCAAGGATACCGACGAGGCCCTTGCCGAGGCCGAGAAGGAAGAGCCTTCCAGCCCTGTGATGCAGTAAGCCTCCCCGGGAGTTCTCTGACTCCCCCCAAAAATCCCCCTGAACACACAAAGGCCGTCCTCATTTGAGGGCGGCCTTTTCTCGTACCAAATGAAAGTCTTTGGAAGAGGGGGATGGGGCTTGGGGAAGGGGGAGGGCCCATT
>JAFQTU010000041.1 GCA_017408905.1 Mailhella sp.
CAACGTATCCAAAATTAAGAGTCTTTAAGGGGATGGGGTCTGGGGAAGGGGAACTTTCTGCAGAAAGTTCCCCTTCCCCAGACCCCATCCCCTTAAAGACTCTTAATTTTGGATACGTTGGCGCAGAACGCCCATGTTTTCCTACAAAACTATCATCCTCCCATAATAAAAGTCTTGGGAGGATAGGGGGTGTGGGGGAAAGGAAGCCTTTCTTCAGAAAGGTTCCTTTCCCCCACATTTCATAATATCTATCTACCCTATGGACAGCATACTCAGTGTCAGGCAGGTGACGGAGAAGGTGAAGCAGGCTGTGGAGGCCCGTTTCCCCTACGTCTGGGTGCAGGGAGAGGTGACGAACCTTTCCCGGCCTTCCTCCGGCCACGTCTATTTTTCACTGAAGGAAGGGGAATACCTGCTCAACTGCGTCTGGTTCAGGGGGCAGCAGAAGGACGAGGCCTTCGACCCGTTCACCGGCGAAGTCTGGGAAGACGGCCCCCGGCCCAGCGTGGCCCGTACCATGGAAAACGGGCAGACGCTCATCTGTGCCGGGCATCTTACGGTGTACGGCGCGCGCGGCCAGTACCAGATGGTGGTGGACCTTGCGCAGACGGCAGGTCTCGGCCTCTGGCATCAGGAATTCGAAGCCCTGAAGCGCCGCCTCGATGCCGAAGGCCTTTTCGCCGCCGAGCATAAGCGCCCCATTCCGCGCGAACCGAAGCGCGTGGCCGTGGTCACGGCTCCCGGCGGGGCGGCCATACGCGACTTCATCCGCATTGCCGGGGAACGCGGCCTCGGTGCGGAGATACGCATCTACCCCAGCCCAGTCCAAGGCGAAGAAGCCCCGCCGCGCCTCGTGGAGGCCCTGCGTCAGGCCGGGGAAGACGGCTGGGCCGAGGTCATCGTGCTCATCCGCGGCGGCGGTTCGGTGCAGGACCTCTGGGCCTTCAACGATGAACGCGTGGCCCGTGCCGTGTATGCCTCGCCCATTCCGGTGCTGGCTGGCATCGGCCACGAGATAGACCACAGCATCACCGACTTCACTGCCGACTTTTCCGCCGCCACGCCCAGCCACACGGCCCAGCTCCTCTGGCAGGAACGCCGTGTTTTCGAACAGTATGTGGACGGCGTGGAAATGGCGCTCGCTCAGGCTATGGAACGCAGGCTGGAAACGCTGGCGGCCCAGCTCGAACACAAGGGCCGCGCCCTCTCCCTGCTTTCGCCGCTGGAAAAACTGCGCTTTCAGGAAGAGAAGCTGGCAAGTGCCCTGCACCGCATGGAAGCCGCGCTGGAATCCGGCCTGACTCGCGGGAAGCGCCTGACCGAACAGCTTTCCCTGCGGCTGGAACACTCCGGGGAACAGCGCCTGCGCCTTGCCGAGCTCTCGGCCGAAAGGGCCGTCGCCCCGCTGGAACGGCTGGGCAGGATGATAGGCCTTTCTCAGGAGCATGAACTTTCCCGGCTGGAACTCCAGCTTCACGCCCTCGACCCGTACGAGCCTTTGAAACGCGGCTACGCTATGGCGCTGGCGGAAGACGGTTCCTTCCTGCGCTCCGTGGAACAGACCGCGCCGGGCAGGCGTGTGACCGTGGCGCTGGCAGACGGCCGCCTCGTGACCGTGGTGGACAGCGTGAAATGCGAGAACAAGGGGGCCGATGCATGAAAAAATGTCTTTTCCTGCTCCTTTTCAGCCTGCTCTGCACCTTCTCCCCTGCTCTGGCCGCCGAGTTTTCCGTACCGCCCCGCGTAAGCCAGGGCCATGCCTTCCCGGTTTCCGTGAAGGATTCGCATCCCTTCACCGCAGTTTTCCACTGGAGAGGCGAAGCGCTCAAGGTCAAGGCCGTCCGAAGCAAGGGCAGGGAAATGTGGAAGGCGGATATCCTTCTGGCCATGCCTATCGACGCCGTGAAAGAGCATATCCTCTCCATCGCCCTGCCGGAGGAACGGCACGATGTCGTCGTCATGCCGCTGAAGGTGAACTGGCATCGAAGCATACTGAAAGTCGCGCCGAAATACGTACAGCCGACCGCCGAAGCCATGAAGCAGATCGAGCGCGACCGCAAGCGCAGTCGCAAGGCTCTGGCCACGCGTTCGGAAAAACGCTGGAGCCTGCCCATAGCCCGCCCCGTCCCCGGCGGCATCACCAGCGCCTTCGGCGGGAGGAGAGTCTTCAACGGCCAGCCCCGCGCCCCGCATAAGGGTACGGATATGCGCTGTGCCGAAGGAACACCCGTGAAGTCCGCCTGTGCAGGTACGGTCCTGCTTGCGGAAGATACCTATTTCGGCGGAAAAACCGTGTATGTGGACCACGGGCAGGGCGTGATAAGCACCTATTCCCACCTTTCCGCCTTTGACGTGAAGGCCGGAGAGCGCGTAAGAAAGGGGCAGACCATTGGCCGCTCCGGCGCAACAGGCCGCGTTACCGGCCCGCATCTGCACTTCGGCTTTCTGGTGCAGGGCGTTGCAGTGGACGCCATGCCCCTTCTTTCCTCTCCGCCCATCTTCACAGGCGGCCCTTCCCGCAGTATATTCGAGCAGAAGCCCAAGACTGGAACGCAACGGAACACCCGATGAAGAAGAAAGAACCCGCGTTTGAAGAAAGGCTGGCCCGCCTTCAGGCCATCATTGCCGCGCTGGAAAGCGGCAGTACGCCTCTGGCGGAAAGCGTGGCCCTTTACAAGGAAGGGCTTGCCCATGCCGCCGCCTGCCGCAAACAGCTTGAACAGGCGCGCCACGATATCAAGATACAGGCCGAAGGCGCCTTTGCCCCCTTCGACATGCCAGAAGAAGACGAATAGAAAAGGAGCTCCCATGTCCGCCGAACTCCGTGAAATGGTGGAAGGCTATCTTGCCTCTTCCTTCCTCGACAGCGAGATCCCTGCGCGCCTCTCCGAGGCCATGCGCTACAGCCTCCTTGCCGGGGGCAAGCGCCTGCGCCCCGTGCTCTGCCTTGCCGTGGCCCGGGCCTGCGCCCCTGAACGCGCCGACGAGCTGGCCCGCGCCATACTCCCCTTTGCGGCCGGACTGGAAATGATCCATACCTATTCGCTCATCCACGACGACCTGCCCGCCATGGACGACGACGACCTGCGCCGGGGCAAGCCCACCTGCCATAAGGCCTACGACGAAGCTACCGCCATCCTCGCGGGCGACGCCCTGCTCACCAACGCCTTCAGCCACATGGCCCGGGCCGACGTTCCCGCCCCCCTTCTGCTCGAAGCCGTGCGCCTCAGCGCCGACGCCGCCGGAGCGGCAGGCATGGTGGGCGGCCAGGTGCTCGACCTTGCCGGAGAAGGCCAGAAGCTCACCCTTGAGGAACTGCGCATCCTCAACGCCAAGAAGACCGGCGCCCTGCTTTTCAATGCCTGCGAATGCGGCGCGGTGCTTGCCGGAGCTTCCCCCGCCATGCGCGAAGCGGCGAGAATCTATGGTGCAGAATTGGGCATTGCGTTTCAGATAACCGATGATATACTGGACGTCGTGGGCGATGAGGCTACGGTAGGCAAGGAAGTCCGCCACGATGCCGAAAGCGACAAGGCCACCTGGCCTTCCCTCATCGGTCTCGAGGCTTCCGTCGAGCTGGCCCGCCAGCACTGCGCCGCCGCCGAAGCCGCCCTTGAAGGTCTTTTCTCCGGCTCAGATGCCGATTTTCTCCGCGAAACGGCCCGCAAACTCGTCAACCGTACACACTGAGCCGACAGCCGAGGTACCATGTCCGACACGCCGCTTCTTTCCCGTCTTGACCTGCCAAAGGATATCAAGCGTCTTTCTCTTGAGCAGAAGCAGGCGCTGGCTCAGGAACTGCGCAGAACCATCATTCGCACGGTCACGGCCAACGGCGGGCATCTTGCCCCCTCCCTCGGCGTCGTCGAACTCACCCTCGCCCTGCTCTCCGCCTTCGACCCTGCCAGCGATTCCATCGTGTGGGACGTGGGCCATCAGAGCTACCCGTGGAAGCTCCTCACCGGCCGGGCCGACCGATTCCAGTCCCTGCGCCGCTACGGCGGCCTTTCCGGCTTCCCCAACCGTGCGGAAAGCCCGTACGACAGCTTCGGCGTAGGCCACGCCTCCACTTCCATTTCCGCCGCCCTCGGCATGGCCGCCGCGCGCGACCTTTCCGGCGGCAGGGAACACGTGGTGGCCGTCATCGGCGACGGGGCGCTTTCCGGCGGCATGGCCTTCGAAGCACTCAATCAGGCCGGGGGCATGGGCAAGCGCCTCATCGTCATCCTCAACGATAACAAGATGTCCATCTCCGAGAATACGGGCGCACTTTCGCTCTTCCTGAGCCGCAACCTTTCCCGCAGTACGGTGATGAACATCAAACAGCACGTGGCGCGTGTACTTTCCCGCCTGCCCGGCGGCGAATCCGTGCTCGATGTCATCAAGAAGGGCGAAGTCAGCTTCAAGTCCTTCTTCACCCCCGGTATGCTCTTCGAGGCCTTCCAGTTCAACTACATAGGCCCTGTCAACGGGCATGATATCGAACAGCTCGAAAAGCATCTCGAAGCCGCCAAGAAGCTCGATATGCCCGTGCTCCTGCATATCCGCACCCGCAAGGGCAAGGGCTATATGCCCGCCGAAAACGACCCTTCGCATTTCCACGGCATCTCCGCTTCCGTGCCGGACGAGATACCCGTCCCGCCTCAGCCCAACGGCTGGAAGCCTTCCGGCCCCGGTTTCAGCAAGGCTTTCGGGCAGGCGCTCTGCGACCTTGCCGAAAACGACAGCCGCATCTTCGCCATCACCGCCGCCATGCCCGAAGGCACGGGCCTTGAACCGTTCCGCAAACGCTTCCCGGAACGCTTCGCCGACGTGGGCATCTGCGAAGAGCACGCCGTCACCTTTGCCGCAGGCCTCGCCGCCAGCGGCCGCCGCCCTGTAGTGGCCATCTATTCCACCTTCATGCAGCGCGCCTACGACCAGATCATCCACGACGTCTGCCTTCAGAACCTTCCCGTCACGCTCTGCCTCGACCGGGCCGGCCTCGTCGGTGAAGACGGCCCTACGCATCACGGCGCGTTCGACCTTTCGTGGCTCCGCACCGTCCCCAACCTTGCGGTTGCGGCCCCGCGCGACGAGGACACCCTGCGCGACGCTCTGGCGGCCGCCATCGCCATGGACCAGCCCGTGGCCCTGCGCTACCCGCGCGGTTCGGGCCGCCGTATCGACACGTCTCTGTACGCCTACGCCTCGGCACTCCGCCTTCCCCAGGGCCCTGCACCCTATGAGGCCGGAAAGGGCGAACTCATCCTTCAGGGCAGGAGCCGCGTGTGTATCATCGCCATCGGCCAGCGCGTGCTCCCCTGCGCCGAAGCCGCCCTTGCCACAGCGGAAAAGACCGGCAAGCTGGCTTCCGTCTTCGATGCCCGCTGGGTGAAGCCCCTGCCGGAAGAACAGATACTGGCGCTTGCCGCCGAACATGATGCGCTCCTGCTCGTAGAAGAGAACAGCCTTATGGGCGGCTTCTCTTCCTCCGTGCTGGAACTGCTTTCCGACCGGGGCGTACTGGGCCGCCTTACGGTGCGCCGCCTCGGCCTGCCCGACCGCTTCATCCCGCATGGCCCGGTACGCCGCCTGCGCGACGACGTACACCTCAATGTTCCCGGCATTTCCTCCGCACTGGAAGAGCTCCTCGCACAGACGGAATGACCGGGCTGAACAACGGATACTTTCATGGCCGCCAAAAGAAAAAGCTCCCGCAAGAAAGGCCGCAGCGCGACCCGCTTCGGCCTTGAGATACTGGCTATCTGCATCCTGCTCGTGGTTGCCGCCTACGTGGGCAACTGGGGCAAGAGCACTGCGCCCTCGCCCCGCCCTGCCGCCACTTCCAAGGTAGAAAAGAAGCAGGAAGTGCGCCGCCCCTCGGAAAAATCCGTGAAGGCCGCCTCCGCCGGGAAGTCCGGCCCTGTGCTGGACAAGAACGAATACCGCCTTGCCCGCCTTTCCGATGGCGACAGCTTCGTTCTGGAAGACAGCAGGAAACGCACGGTCAAGGTTCGCCTCTACGGTGTGGACGCCCCCGAAGGCAAGCAGAGCTTCGGCAATGTTTCCCGCAATCATCTCAAAAGGCTGCTGGAAGGGAAGAAGCTCCTTATCCGTACCATGTACAAGGACAATTACCAGCGTTCCGTGGCCATCGTGTACTACAGCCAGAACGGCAAGCCCGACGAGCTTTCCATCAACCAGCGTCAGGTGCAGGCAGGCATGGCATGGGTCTATGACTATTTCTGCACCAGCGCCGTATGCAATACGTGGAAGCTGGAAGAAGCTATGGCCCAGAAGGCCAAGCTCGGTCTGTGGCGCGACTCCAATCCCGTGCCGCCGTGGCAGTGGCGGCGGGCAAATCCCCGCTAGGCGCTCGGTTTTTCTCGCAAGGCCCGTCACATCGCTTGACGGGCCTTGTTGTATCCGTCTATCCTCAAACTTTGCCAACAGCGCCCCGGCAGTCCGCAGGGGCGAAAACACTGCATAGAGGCGACTGTGAACCGTATTGTCATCTCCGTCATCGGGCGCGACTGCCCCGGCGTGGTTTACGCCATCACCAGCGCACTGGCCAAGGAAAAGTGCAACGTCGAACAGCTCAGTCAGACCATCCTGAAAGGCCAGTTCGCCTCCATCGTCATCATCTCCGCGCCCGAAGGCGTGACCGAAGAACAGGTACAGCGTGTGGTGAGCCTGAGCCTTGAAGCCCGCAATATGGACCTCACCGTTTCGGCCCGCTACTTCGAGACCGAGACCTTTGACAGCGGCGAAGAGACCGAACCCTTCGTGGTCACGGTCAACGGTTCCGACCAGGCCGAGATCATCGCCATGTTCTCCGGCATCTTTGCCGAGCAGAAGGTGAACATCGAAAACCTCAAGGCCCTGCGCACCAACGACGAATGCGTCCTCGTGTTCGAGGTGGCCCTGCCCATGTCCATCAATCGCAACGCCTTCCGCCAGATGCTTCAGGCCAAGGCCCGCAGTGTGGGCCTGTCCATCAGCATCCAGCACGAAAACATCTTCGAAGCCATCCACCGCGTGCCGATCGTCTAATATCAGAAGGTATTTCCCATGCTTACCGAACGCGAAGTACTCAGCACTCTCAATATGCTCCGCAACGAACACCTCGATGTTCGTACCGTTACCCTCGGCATCAGCCTCTTCGACTGCGTCAGCCACGATTTCGACGTGTTCTCCTACAAGGTGCGCGCCAAGATCGCCAAATACGCCGCCCATCTGGTGGAAACCTGCAACGAAGTGGGCGCACGCTACGGCATCCCCGTGGTGAACAAGCGTATCAGCATCAGCCCTATGGCCGTGGTCGGCGCGGGCTTCAACCGCGACCAGATGGTGCGCGCCTGCCAGATGCTCGACGAGGCGGCCAAGGACGCCGGCGTGGACTTCCTCGGCGGCTTCGGCGCCCTTGTGGAAAAGGGCATGACCCCCGGCGATATCGCCCTCATCGAGTCCCTGCCTGAGGCGCTCGCCACTACGGACCGCATCTGCTCCTCCATCAACGTGGCTTCTTCCAAGGCCGGTATCAACATGGACGCCGTGGCCCTCATGGGCCGCCAGATCCTCAAAGTGGCCGACGCTACCCACGACCGCGACGGTATCGGCTGCGCCAAGCTGGTGGTCTTCGCCAATATCCCGCAGGACGTGCCCTTCATGGCCGGTGCCTACCTCGGCATCGGCGAGCCCGACGTGGTCATCAACGTGGGCGTTTCCGGCCCGGGCGTGGTGAAGAAGGCTATCGACCGCGCCAAGGAGACCCATTCCCAGCTCACCCTGAGCGATGTGGCCGAAGTCATCAAATCCACCGCCTACAAGGTGACCCGCGTGGGCGAACTCATCGGCAAGGAAGTGGCCGACCGCATGAACCTGCCCTTCGGCGTGGCCGACCTTTCCCTCGCTCCCACGCCTGCCGTGGGCGACTCCGTGGGCGAGATCTTCCAGAGCGTGGGCCTCTCGTCCATCGGCGCTCCCGGCTCTACCGCCGTGCTCGCCATGCTCAACGACGCGGTGAAGAAGGGCGGCGTGTTCGCCTCTTCCCACGTGGGCGGCCTCTCCGGCGCGTTCATCCCGGTGTCTGAAGACTCCAGCATCGAAGCCGCGGCCAACTGCGGCGCGCTGACCATGGAAAAGCTCGAAGCCATGACCAGCGTGTGCTCCGTGGGCCTCGACATGATCGCCATCCCCGGCGACACCCCTGCTTCCACCATCTCCGGCCTCATCGCCGATGAAATGGCCATCGGCATGATCAATACCAAGACCACCGCCGTGCGCGTCATCCCCGTTCCCGGGAAGGGCGTGGGCGAAACCGCCGTGTTCGGCGGCCTGCTCGGCAAGGCCAAGATCATCCCCGTCCATACCGGCGACGCCTCCGCCTTCATCAACCTCGGCGGCCGCATCCCCGCCCCTATCCACAGCTTGAAGAACTAGGGATATGTTTTCGCGGGGAAGGGGCAGGAAACTTTGGGAAAAGCATTCCTGCCTCCCCTCAAAACGTTTTAATAGCGAAAGCCCCGGCTCACGTCGAACCGGGGCTTTCGTTTCTGCTTTGGATTATCTCAGTACCGTGCGCACGGCGGGCTTCATGATCCCTTTTTCCGCAAGCATGATGCTTGCGCCGGGATGCGTGGTCGCCACGCGGGTCAGGGCGCTCTGGGCGGCTTCGAAATCGGCGAACGGGCCCATAGCCATCGTGCCGCCGTGGATGTGCAGCAGGGAGGAAGCGTCGCGCACGCCAAGGCGGATGAGGCGGCCGAGCTGATGCTGTACGGCCTGCAGGCTGGGCGGCACGTCCTGAAGGTGGACGTAAAACTCCTGCCGGTCGGAAAGCAGGCGGCCCTTCCTGTCGCCCACCACTTCGATGGTCACGCGGGAGACCCCCTTCTTCTTTATGCCAAGGCTCTTGGCGGCGGCGTACGAAAGGTCGATGATACGGCGCTTCTTATAGGGGCCGCGGTCGTTGATGCGTACCACGATGCTCTTGCCGTTGTCCTTCCGCGTGACTTTGACAAGGGAACCGAGGGGTATGGTCTTGTGGGCGGCCGTCATGGCGAACATATCGTACGATTCGCCGTTGGCCGTTACCTTGCCGTGATGCCATGCCCCGTACCACGAGGCCGTGCCCTTCTGCGTGAAGGCTTTCTGGGTGCGGGCTTCGGCCATGCCGGAAGCGCTCAGGAAAAGCGCCGCCAGAACCGCCGCGAAAACCCGCCGGAAAAAAAATGTCATGCATACTCCGGAACAGGGTATCCGCTCCCGCTTCTGCCGAACCGGGAACAGGTCACTCAGGGTATATCCCTTTTAATATCTCACCCGCTGGCAAGGCTGTCAAGCAGGCCCGCGAAAGCCGCCAGCACCGTGGAACGATTCCCTTCGTTCCCCGTTTCCCGGGGGTGCACAAGCTCCGCTTGCGCCAAGCGCCACCCCGTACTAGTATGGCCGCAAATCAGTTTCCGGGTGAGCCATGACTTCACACTACCCCTATTACGACCCCGAGGATTATCAGCTCCTCGCCATGATAAGCCAGACTGTGGAAAAGAACCGCCACGGGCAGGCCCGCGTCATGTCCAAACTCAGCCCCAACGGCATCATCGAGCTTTCCGAGCCCATCGAACTGCGCATGGCTTCGGCCGTCCTCCGCCTGCTGGACACGCTGGAACAGGGCAAGGCCGACGAACGCCTGTGGGCGCTGGCCGCCCTGCACGAAGAGGTGCTGGTCATGTCGCGCACCTTCCTGCGCATCAACACGGGCCGCGTGCTCGTGCAGATCATGAAGGAACTGGTGCGCGCCAAGGGCGACTTCGAGGCACAGCTCCGCCTTGCCCACGATTTCCGGCAGGCCGCCACGGGCAGGCATTCCGTGGTGCGCCGCCTCCTGCACCGCTACTTCATGCTGGAAATGCCCGAAGACTGGACGCAGGCCGTGTTCGACAATCACGTGCACGACGCCAATACCAAGGGCCGCAAGAACGCCACGCACCTTATCATGGACGCATGGCTCAAGGGCATCCGCTACCTTACGGTCATCTACTACAACTACGTTTCGCCCGAAGCCGCCAGCGAACTCCTGCGCGCCGCCGAGATCATGGGCCTGCACGTGCGCATAGGCCTGCTTTTCCACGCGCCGTTCCGGGGCCGCCTTGTGGACCTCATCTGGATACCGCGCAACGTCACCAACGCCGAAGATTTCCTCGATTTCCTTGCCAAGTCCGAGATAGCGCGGCTGATGAAGGAAGGCCGCTCGGCCACGCGCTGGCTGGAACGGCGCATCCTGCACATCCTCGACATCTGGAACGAAACCGAACGCCTGCGCCTTGCCACGCTTATCGGCGGCACGGCCGACCCGCTGGACAGCCGCGAATTCATGGCCTTCGTGGGAAGCGGGCAGGCCTCGCTCCAGCACTTAGCGGAGTTCATCCACAAGAAGATCTTCCCCTTCATGGAGCACCGAGCCGCCGCCCTGCGCGACACCCTTGCCCAGACCGACCTGCCCGAAGGCCGCCGCATCGAAGCGCAGGCCTCGCTGGAAACGCTGGACAACTTCACCGTCGAGGCCGTGCTCTCCCGGCTCAACGACCCGCATCTCTGCCCGGAATCCGCCCATCTGCAAAGCGCCTGCGATTCGCCGGACTGCCCGGAACTCCTGAACCTGCCGCCCCTCGACCTGCTCAAGAAGCTGGGCGGGCTGTATTCCAGCGCGCGCGCCATCCTGAACCTTGCCAAGCTCTCGCCCGAAGACGTGCTCGAACTGCTGTGGGACTGCAAGGGCCGCATCACGCACCTTGAGCTTTTCAACTTCAAGGACTGGCAGAACGGCGACATGGAGCCCATCCAGCAGATCAACGAGCTTCAGCACGCCGTCAACGACGGTTCCGTGCCCCGCCTCAAGCATATCATCCTCACCATGCTGCGCGACGCTTCGCCCTCGGCACATGGCGGCGAAGCACGCGACCTTGCGGAACAGCACGCCGTCAAGGAATCCCCGCGCCTGCGCAAGATGCGCGTCATCCTGCAGAACCTGCCCGTGTTCTGCAGCTACTACCGCACGTCCAAACTGCGCACCTCGCTGGGCACGGACTCCACCAGCCGCCCGGGTTCGCGCTTCGGCATGGGCCTTGCCTACCCCGAGACCCTGCCCCGCCGCGCCCGCCGCGAACTGGACGACACCGGCCGTTCGGCCCATCTGCTCCTGCCCATCCGCACCGAACTGAAGGAGCAGATAACCTATACGTCCGGTCTCAGCGCCGAGGAAGTCTCGCCCCTCACGCGCTTCCTGCGACACATTCCCGGCCTGCGGCATCTCGGCCAGAGCCGCAAACGCGAATGGAAGGCCTTTTCCCGCAATTCCGTGGTCTGCAACGACGGCCGGTGCAGTATCGCCACCAGCAAGGATTCCGCCAGCGGCAATATCATCACGCTGGGCGGCAACGACAAGATCTTCTCCAACGGCTTCCGACCTGCCGCCAAGGAAGAGCTTTCCCCCGGCGAGAAGGTGCATTACCTGAATTCCCGCCTCACCAACGCCCTGCGCTTCTTCATCGGCTTCCTGCCCGCCTTCTTCTCCTTCCTGTTCACGCAGACGGGGATGCTGGCGTGGCTGGGCGCGCCGCTGTGGTTCCTCATCTCGGCGGTGCGCAACATCGTACAGGCCGTGCTGGGCAACGGCGGCTGGCACCGTTCGTCGCTCCTGCACTGGAAAAGCTATGTGGCGTGGACGAACGTCTATACCTCGCTGATGTTCAACGGCCTTGCCGTGGTGCTCCTCGAGCCCATCCTGCGCTGGAAGGTGCTCCAGCTCGGCATGGGCTGGAACATCATCACGGCCCCGGTAGGAACGTACCTTGTTCTGGGGCTGGCCTGCGGCCTGTTCAAGATGGGAACGCACGCCCTTCAGGGCTTTTCCGCCCGAAGCCTGTACATCGACGCCCTGTGCACCCTGCTCTCCCTGCCGCTCATCCTGCTCGTCCATGCCGTCCTGCTTGTCGCCGTGAGCCTGCTGAACTGCGATGCGGCCGAGCTCATCCCCTTCACGGTGTTCGTGGTGAAGCTGGTCTCGGACTTCGCCGTGGGCGTGGCGGACGGCATCTTCGACCGCGACCGCAACCTGCGCCTGCGCATGACCGACTACCGCAGCCGCCTGAGCGCCGCCCTCACCCTGTACAGCCGCCTTGAGGCCATGTTCCCGGAAAAGAACGTGCTGAATATGCTCTCGCACCCTTCCGACCTGCTCAAGACGCTGGAAAAGCTCGACCCTCAGCTCCGGCTGGACATCCTCATCAACGCGCTGGACCTCATGTACTTCTGGTTCTACCAGCCCCGCGCCAACTACGCCCTCCTGCATCATCTGCGGCGCTTCTCCAAGAGTGAAAAGCTGGTGCTCCTGCGTATGCAGGAAGTGCTGAGGCTGGAAAAGCTGGTCAGCCAGCTCCTCATCCACGGCCTTGTGGGCGAGAACTTCGCCGGGCCGCTCTCCTTCTACGTGGCGCACAATCAGGAATACCTGCATCAGATGACAGCCGCCATACTTGGCGAACGCACGGCGAAAGCCCGCGAACGCTGACGGCCCGCAAAAAAAGACGCTCTGCCAGAACTCTGACAGAGCGTCTTTTTTTACACGGGAAAGCGGCTATGCCCACTCTTCCAGCGCACCGACCCCGGCAAGCGCGAAATACAGCACTATGCCAGCCGACGTGGAAAGGTTGAGACTGCGGATGCAGTTCCGCGTGGGGATGCGCACGCGATGGGCCGCAAGCTCCAGCACTTCCGGCGGCAGTCCCGAGGATTCCGGCCCGAACACAAGGCTGTCCTGCAACGAGAAGGAAAAGCGGTGCACGGGCTCGCCGCCCCTCGCGCTGGTGCAGACCAGCCTGCGGCCAGCACCGTCGGCTTCAAGGTAGGCCGGGAGCGAAGGCCACACCTTCCAGTCCACGTGCGGCCAGTAGTCCAGCCCGGCGCGCTTCAAATGCTTATCGTCGATAACGAAGCCCAGCGGCTCTATGAGGTGGAGCTGAACGCCCGTGCCTGCGCAGAGCCGCGCCACGTTACCGGTATTCGGCGGTATTTCGGGCTGATAGAGAACGATGTGGAGCATATCTTCCGCCTATAAAAAAACGCCCCCGCAACGCGAAGACGCCAGAAAAGACGGCGGAAAAGCTCCGCCGCCCACAATTCACGACTGCCGGGCCGAAAAACCGGGCCGTATCAATGGTGTTCTTTATTGGGGTTGTTCTTCTTGAGGTAGTAGAGAGCAGAGGCTACGCCGGCAATGCCGAGAAAGAAGAAAAAGAAGTCCATGCTAATCTCCTGGGGCTTTATGTCCGCCACGGCGGCAGACCATGTTTTCCCACACTATCCTGAACTTTCCCTTTGCGCAAGAGCCTTTTCCTACGGTTGCGGCCTGTTCGCAAAGAACGTATCATATCCTGCCGTAAACACGGCCCTCAGCCTTCTCCGGCCCGGCCATGACCCAAGCAAGGAACAAGCCATGATACGCGTCGATCTCCATACCCACACCAATCACTCCCACGCCCGCGACTCTGTGCGCGAAATGTTCGAAGCCGGTCAGGCCAAGGGCCTTGTCGTCCACGGCTTTTCCGAACATTCCCCGCGCCCCCTTGGCTACGATTATCCCGTGGAATACCGCGAGCACCTTGCCGCCACCTTCGAGGAATACCTCGACGAGGTGCGCGGGCTGAAGGCCGAACAGGCCGGGCGCGGCGTTACCGTGCTTCTCGGCCTCGAAGCCGACTGGCTGGAAGACGAGCTGGACTACATCCGGCAGATGGTCTCGGCCCACGAGTACGATTACCTCATCGCAGGCATCCATTTCCTTGGCAGATGGGGCTTCGACGCCACCGCCGACGACTGGAACGTGCTTTCCTTCGAGGAGAAGTGCGGCCACTACGAGCATTACTACCGCACCATGAAGAAGATGGCCGAAACGCGCCTCTTCCACATCGTGGCCCATCCCGACCTCGTGAAGATCTTCTCCGTGGACGATTTCAACCGCTGGCTCGACCTTCCCGGCAGCATGGAGCTCATCCGCGAAGCCCTCACCGCCGTGCGCGACGCAGGCATGGCTATGGAGATATCCATCGCCGGTACGCGCAAGCCCTGCCGCGAGATCTACCCCGGGCCGCGCATCCTGCGCCTTGCCCGTGAGCTCGGCCTGCCCATTTCCTTCGCTTCCGACAGCCACGCCACCGAACACGTAGCATGGAACTTCGACGAGCTGGCCCGCTATGCCGCCGCCGAAGGCTGGACCGAAAGCGTGTACTTCACCCGCGAAGGCATGAAGAGCCTGCCCTTCCTCGACTGACTGTAACGATTTGAAAGCTTCCCGCTCTTGGCAGAAAGGCCGGGTATGCTTATTCTGAACGTATCGGCCCTCTGCGGCTTCATACCATCAGGAGATATTATGACCAGCCAATTCAAGACCTTCATGCTCATGGCGGCCCTTTCCGCCGTCCTCATCTTCATGGGCGGCGCGCTTGGCGGCCAGAACGGCATCCTCTTCGCCCTTGTCTTCGCTCTGATCATGAACGTGGGCAGCTACTGGTATTCCGACAAGATCGTGCTTTCCATGTATCGCGCCCAGGAACTCGCCCCCGAAGACGCCCCCGTGGTGCATCAGATGGTGGAAGAACTGGCCCGCAACGCCGGTGTGCCCAAGCCCCGCCTCTACATCGTCCCGCAGGACGCTCCTAACGCCTTCGCTACCGGCCGCGACCCGGAACACGGCGTTATCGCCGTCACGCAGGGCATCATGCGCCTGCTCCCGCCCGAACAGCTCAAGGGCGTTCTGGCCCACGAAATGGCCCATATCGCCAACCGCGACATCCTTGTGCAGACCGTGGCCGGCGTTATCGCCTCGGCCATCACCGCCATTGCCAACATGCTCCAGTGGGCCATGATCTTCGGCGGCAACCGCGACGAGGAAGGCAACAGCACCAACCCGCTGGCCGCCATTGCCCTGATGATACTCGGCCCCATCGCCGCCTCCCTCATCCAGATGGCCATTTCCCGCCGCCGCGAATACATGGCCGACGCCGCTGGCGCTTCCTACTGCAACGACCCTATGGCGCTGGCCTACGCCCTGCATAACCTCGATGCCTACAGCCGCAATATCCCCATGCAGGCCAACCCCGCCACCGAGAATATGTTCATCGTGAATCCGCTTACCGGCGGCTCCGTCCAGCGCCTGTTCAGCACGCATCCTCCTATGGAAGAGCGCATCGCCAACCTTCAGGAAATGGCGCATACCGGCAGGTATCCGCATTAAAAGAAAACCGGAAAAGACAGAGGCCGAGGCTTGCTAAAAGCCTTGGCCTTTTTGTATGCTTTTTAGACCGTCTTGGATTTCCTGCCGGAAATCCGCTGAAAGGCAGGCTGACTTTCCAGTCAGCCTAAGAGTCCTTCGAGCGCAGACCTGACCGGATCGCGCCTCGTGAGCCTGCGGCTCCCTCTGCGGCGCTCCGCTGTTACCTTCAGACCGCTCCTCGCCCGCCTCCATGCCGACTTCCAGTCGGCGCGGGGTCGTCGCTCAAACCGCCGCTTTGCGGCGGCGCCTCCGGCGGGGTCAAGGAATTTTTTATGTCTAAACCCCTTTTCACTGCCCCCGACGAATTTGCCGTGCGCGGCCTTGCCTATCTTTTCCGCGCCCTCGATGAAGTCATGCCCATGAACGGCGCACAGCGGCGCGACCTGCCCAACGCCTGCCGCGACCTTTCGGCCATGCTCACCACCGACCGCGACTCGCTGGATCGCCCCTACTGGACGGCCCCTCGCCTCACTTCGGCCTATCTGCGCTATTTCCTGCCGTGGAACCTCGTCCGCCTCTCCTCTCTCCTTCCCGGCCTGGACTTCGGCCGCATCCCGGACGAACCGCTCATCCTCGACATGGGCAGCGGCCCGCTCACCCTGCCGCTCGCGCTGTGGCTCTCCCGCCCCGACCTGCGGGAAAAGCCCGTGACCATCGTGGCCAGCGACACCACGCCCCATATCCTTGAACTCGGCCGCCGCATCTTCGACCTGCTCCGCTCCGAACTCGCCCCTGAATGCAGGTGGACCATACGCACCATGCGCGCTTCGGTGACGCAGGCCCTGCACCGCCTCCACGCCAAACCCGGGATGCTGTGGATGATGACCACCGGCAACGTGCTCAACGAAATGGAAGAGCGCCGCGCCCGCCCCGGGCATCAGATGGCCGACCGTATGCGCGCCCTGCTTGAAGACGCCTCCCATATGCTCATGGACGGCGGCCTCATCTTCTCGGTCGAGCCCGGAACGCGCCAGGGCGGCCGCCTGCTCACCAATCTGCGCAAAAGCGCCCTCGGCGGCGTGGAAGAAGAACCGGAATTCGAAGACCTCACCTCCTTCGCCCTGCGCGAAGAACAGGCCGGGCGCGCCGCTTCCCGGAATGCCGCCTACGATACCGATGACGACTGGGACGACGAGGACGATATGTTCGAATTCGGCCTTTCGCCGCTGTTCAAGCCGCTTTCGCCCTGCCCGCACGTCAATTCCTGCCCCATGCTCGACCGCAGGAGCACGGCCTGGTGCCATGTGAACGCCCCTGCCGAACACGCCCCGCAGGCCCTGCGCGACCTCTCGGCCCGTGCCGGCCTCGACAAGGATTCCATCAGCCTCTCCTTCCTCCTGCTCAAGAAGCTGGAAGAGGAGGAAGCCGAGGCTCTGACCGATGCGCCCCAGCGCCCGCGCCGCCCGCAGAGACGCCGCAAGCTCTCGGCCCGCATCGTGTCCGACGCCTTCATCGTGCCGGACTATCCGGGCCGCGCCCGCTACGCCTGCACCGAACTCGGCCT
Source organism: Mailhella sp. (assembly GCA_017408905.1). Classification (GTDB taxonomy): domain Bacteria; phylum Desulfobacterota; class Desulfovibrionia; order Desulfovibrionales; family Desulfovibrionaceae; genus Mailhella. Next base: position 16,818 of record JAFQTU010000041.1, read on the forward strand.
CGCCCTCATCCCGGATTCCGCGCACCTCTCGCCCGGGGCGCTCTGCGAAGGCTGGACGACCCCGGGGCTCGACCGTAAGTCGCAGGCTTTCATCATGATGCTGGACGAAGGGGAACAGCGCCGCCCGGCCGCTCCCCGTTCCTTCCCTCCCAGAGACAGGCAGGGCGAACCCCGCTCCCCGCGCGGCCCTCGCTCGCCTGAAGGACGCACGCCCCGTGAAGGACGCCGCGACTATCAGGACGGAGAACGCCGCCCCTTCCGCAGAGACGCCGAAGACCGCCCCTTCTCCCGCCGGAGCAGAGACGATGATCCCCGCCGCAGGGAATCCCGCCGGGGCGACTGGCAGGAGGAAAGGCGGGAACGCCGCGCCCCCCGGCAGAACAGCCATCCGTCGGATCACCGCCGCGAAGAAGGGGAACGCCGCCCGTCTGCTCCGCGCCGCCGCGATTCCTGATGGCGTCTGACGCTGGCGGAACGCCCTTGCCGCCGCAGGCCTGTCATTAGTTCTGGCTTTTTTTTCGGAAAAGTGCATACTCCCCGAATCGTGCTCCCTTCAGGGGGCCACCATCTCAGGAGACAGCTCCATGAACACCATCCATATCGTTGTCGCCGCCGGCATCCTTGCCCTGATCCTCGTCGCTGTCATGATCATGAAAAAGAGCAAGCCGGCCCCGGAAGAACCTTCCGAGGAAACGGAGAAACCCGAATGCGGCGATCCCGCCCTCTACGAGCTCGGCATGAATCCTGTTTCGGACAAGCCCATCATGTACGCGCTCACCACCTGCCTGCACTGTAAGAACACCAAGAAATTCCTTGAGGAAAACCACTACGAAGTCACGGTCATCCATCTGGACGACTATTGCGACTCCCAGCGCTCCGACCTCATGGAAAAGGTTCGCAAATACAATCCTCGCGGTACGTTCCCCGTTGTCCTCATGCCCAACGGCAAGGTCATCGTGGGCTTCCGCAAGCTGCTTCTTGAGGAGGCCATGAGCAAATGACTCCGGAAGAACTACTTGAAAAACTGGCGAAGGCGGCCGCCCTCAAAGGATATTATCTGCACGCCGATCGCGATTTCTGCATCGGCACGGCGGAAAGCCTCATCGCCAACAAAGAACGCTACGGTTATATGTGCTGTCCCTGCCGCCTCGCCTGCGGGGACAAGAAGGCCGACAGCGACATCATCTGTCCCTGCGTGTACCGCGACGACGACATCGCGGAATACGGTTCCTGTATGTGTTCCTTCTACGTTTCCGAAGAGCACAAGGACGATATGGACTTCTTCCCTGAAGTAGATGAACGGCGCGATCCTTCGCGCGGCATCTGATTTCCAGAAAATCGTTGAATATCAAAACGACGCATGACAGCCTTCCTCAAAAAGGAGCTGCTATGCGTCGTTTTTTCATGTCTGCTCTTGCCCTGCTGGCTATCCTTCTCCCCGCCATGCCTGCCGAAGCCGCCGGGGACGCTCCGCGCCTCGCCAAAGCCGTCATCCTCTGCCGCCACGGCCTGCGCTCCCCCACGCAGACGCCGGAAGAACTCGCCGCGTGGTCGCATCGCCCGTGGCCGGAATGGAACGTCGCCCCCGGGGAACTTACCGCGCGCGGAGCCGAACTTCTGCGCTTCCAGTGGACGCAGTTCCGGCAGGAGCTTGCCCGGCAGGGCCTCCTGCCTGCCAGCGGAAAGCTGAAGGAAGGAAGCCTCTTCCTCTATGCCGACAAGAATTCCCGCACCCGGCACAGCGCCGAAGCCATTCTCGAAGTCTTCGCCCCGGAAGGCGGCGGGGAAATACGTACGCACAGGGGCAAGGGGCAGGACCCGCTCTTCCATCCCGTGCACAGCGGGCTCACGCCGGAACCTGTCTTCTCTGCGGGTGAACGCCGCGCCCTTACGCAGGAGCTGGAACTGCTATGCCAGCGCGAGGCAAAGGCGCTCTCCTGCCTTTCCCGCCTTCTCGGCCCTGCCGTGGAAAGCCCGTACAGCCTTCACTTCCCCGCTGAAGGGACGCGCCGCGGGGTGACGCTGAAAGGCGGCCTGCACACGGCTTCCTCAGCCGCAGAAGTGCTTCTTCTGCAATGCCTTGAATGGCCTGTCCGCACCCAGAGCCTTGGGGGAGACGCGGACGGCGGCAGGACAAACCCGTCCCCCATTGAAGAAAAGACGCTCCAGATACTGCGCGCCCCCGCCCCGAACTCTTCCCTTCCGCCGCAGGCGGAGCAGGAACCATGCCCGGACGCGGCGCTGGACGGGCCTGTCATGGTATCCCCGCGAACGGCGCTGGAGCTTCTGCCCGTCCACGCCTCGGTACAGGACATCCTTCAGCGCGCCAGGCCTCAGGCCCTTTCCTCCGGCCTGCCCCTTCTGGCCGTGATGACGAGCATCCTTGCCGGAACGTCCCCTCTGCCAGAAGCCAACGACGCGGCGCTCACCGTCTTCGTCGGGCACGATACCAATATCGCCAATATCGCAGGCCTGCTCGACCTGCACTGGCAGAACGGAGAATTCCCGGCAGACAGCACGCCCCCGGGCTCCATGCTCTGCCTCACGCTCTGGGAAAGCGCGCAGGGCAAGGTGGTGAAGGCATCCTTCCTGCGGCAAAGCCTGGCCGCCATGCTGACCACGGATGCGGAGATCATGCAGGATGCGGCATTGTACCGCGAGGCGCTGACGCTTCCCGGCGAGGATGAGAACGGGGAAGGCATGGCACTGGACGCGTTCGCGGACGCGGTCCTCACGCTCACAGAAGGGCCGGAACAGAATTAGAACCGTCTAATCCACTTAAAAGGTCGCTGTGCACGGCGGCCTTTTTTCATGCTGTCCTCCGAGTCCACTGCGCCATGAAGTCTCCTGCCCTGCCCCCGGCATCGAGGTACCTGAGGAGCGAAGAGCCGAACACCGCGGCATCGGGGCGGCAGTCCGGGGGAAGCGCTTCGAGCTGTTCCGGCCTCTTCAGGCCGAAGCCCAGCGCCACGGGCAGGGCAAAGGCCTTTCTTGCCCGTTCCAGCACCTGCGGCACTTCCGGCGGAAGCTTGCCGCGCTCGCCCGTCGTGCCCATCACCGAGACCACATAGACGTACCCCTCGGAGACCTCGGCATAAAGGCGCATCCGCTCCTCCGGCGTGTTCGGCCCGACCAGCGCGATGAGCGCCAGCCCGCGCTCGTGCAGGATACGGCGCATTTCCCCCGCCTCGTCCAAGGGCAGGTCCGGCACGATGACGCCGTGCACGCCCGCAAGGGCGGCTTCTTCCGCAAAGCGTTCAAGCCCGTACTGAAGAAAAGGGTTCATATAGCCCATGAGCACCAGCGCGGCCTTGAGTTCGCCCTTATGCGCCCGAAGCTCTTCCATGATGCCGCGAAGCGTGACGCCGCTTTCAAGGGCGCGCAAGGAGGCGGCTTCCACCACCGGGCCGTCGGCCACAGGGTCGGAAAACGGGACGCCTATCTCGATGATATCGGCCCCGGCCTCGTCCAGCTCGCGGATGATGCCCCAGAACGATTCGCGGCTCGGGAAGCCTGCCGTCACGAAGGGGATGAGCGCCAGCCGCCCCCCGGCCTTTGCCGCACGTATTCTTTCTTCAAGGATATGCATAGCCTGCCCCTAGTCTCCGAGCGCCCGCCCGATGATGTCCATGTCCTTGTCGCCCCGGCCGGAGAGGTTCACCAGCACACGGCTGTTCGGTTCGAACTCGCCCCGGTGTTCCAGCACGTAGGCCAGCGCATGGGAGGATTCCAGCGCAGGCAGTATGCCCTCGCTCCGGCAGAGCTTCTGGAAGGCGGCAAGGGCTTCGTGGTCGAAGGCTATGCCGTATTTCACGCGCCCCGTGCTGTGCAGGAAGGCGTGTTCCGGGCCTACTCCGGGATAGTCCAGCCCTGCCGAAATGGAGCTGGAAGGCTGTATCTGCCCGTGCTCGTCCTGCAGGAGCATGGTATATTCCCCATGCAGGACGCCGGGCCTGCCCAGGTTGATGGCCGCCGAATGCAGGCAGCCGGGCCTGCCTGTGCCGCCCGCTTCCACCCCGATGAGCTTCACGCCCGTATCCGGCACAAAGGGAACGAACATGCCGATGGCGTTGGAGCCGCCGCCTACTGCCGCCACCACATAGTCCGGAAAAGCCCCTGTGTGCTCCAGCATCTGCGCCCTTGCCTCGCGGCCGATGACGCTCTGGAATTCGCGCACGAGATCCGGGAAGGGATAGGGCCCTGCCGCCGTGCCGAAGCAGTAATGGGTGTCGTGCTGTTCGGATATCCATGCTCGGAGGGCGGCGTTGATAGCGTCCTTCAGCGTGCGCGAACCGCTTTCTATAGGATGCACTTCGGCCCCGAGAAGTTTCATTCGTCGAACATTAGCCGATTGGCGCTCCACGTCCTCGGCCCCCATGTACACGGTACAGCGCAGGCCCAGCCTTGCGGCGGCGGCCGCCGTAGCCACACCATGCTGACCGGCTCCGGTCTCGGCTATCAGTGCCGACTTGCCCATGTATTTCGCCAGCAGTGCCTGCCCGAGAGTATTGTTGATCTTGTGGGCACCGGTGTGCAGAAGGTCTTCACGCTTCAGCCAGAGTTCGAAGCCCAGCTCGCGCGAGAGCGCAGGGCAGAAGGTCAGGGGCGTCGCCCGCCCTGCAAAATGCTTCAGCAGGCCGTGCAGTTCGCTCTGGAAGGCTTCCGAAGGCAGAATATCCGCCATTGCCTGCTCCAGCTCCATGAGGGGCGGCATGAGCAGTTCCGGCACGAAACAGCCGCCGAATTCGCCGAAGTAGCCTTTCTTCATAACTCTATCCTCGCATCTTGCGCAGGGCCGCAAACGCTTTTTCCAGCAGTTCCGGCGACTTGCACCCACGAACTTCTTCCAGTCGGGAATTCATATCCACGGCATCCGGCGAACAGGCCGCCAGCGCTTCCCGCACATTGTCCGGCCCCAGCCCGCCTGAAAGCATCCACGGATGCGGAAAGCGAAGTGCCGCCAGCGAGGGCCAGTCCAGCGTCATGCCGCTTCCCATGCCCGCATCCAGAAGGTACAGGCCGCAGGTAGGGGCAAAGGCGTCGATATCGGCCTGAAGGTCTTCCTTGGTGGAGTACTGGTTCGGCCACAGAACCCGGATGACCTTCTCCGCCGGGAAATGCGCGGCGAATCCCGCGCTCTGCCCGCCGTGGAGCTGGATGAGGTCGAGCCTCGCCTCCCGCACGATGGCCGCCACGTCTTCCGCACTCTGCCCCACGAACACGCCCACGCGCTTCATGCCATGCGTTTCAAGGCTGGCGGCATGGGCGGGGCTCACGTTGCGAGGGCTTGGCGGATGGAAAATGAAGCCGCACATATCGGCCCCCAGTTCGGCGGCCCTGTCGATAAGGCCCTGCTCCTTCATGCCGCATATCTTCACCTGAAGAGCCGCCCTTCCCTCTGCCAGCAGTCGCCGCAGGGACAGGCCGGGCGTACCGTCTTCCATGAGGGCCGAACCGACCAGCGCGGCATGGAAGCCAGCCCCGGCCGCCGCCTCAAGGTCTGCCCGGCAGGACATACCGCTGGCCGCTATCCACAGTTCGCCCGGCCTCGGCGGACATTCGCGGATGAGCCGCAGGCAGGCTTCCCTGTCCACCTTCAGCGTAGCCAGATCGCGGGCGTTCACCTGAATGATGCGCGCTCCGCTTTCCCGGGCAAGGAGCAGGTCGGCCTTGTCGAAGACTTCCACCACGGCTTCCACGCCCCCGGCTTCCGCCTGTTCGCGCAGGGCGCGCAGGACCGATGCATCCGGCGTAAGGCGCACGATGAGCAGAAGGGCGGAAGCTGGCGTGGCCAGCGTGGCCGCCACCTGTGCGGGGTGGAAAAGAAAATCCTTGCGCAGGAGGGGCACGGCGGGAACAGCACGGGCCGCCCGGGCAAGATAACAGATATCCCCTTGAAAATACGCCTCTTCTGTCAGAACGGAAACAGCCGAAGCCCCGTTTTCGGCGTACTGGCGGGCCGCCTCTTCCGGCTCGAGCCCCTCGCAGATGACACCCCGGGAAGGCGAGGCCTTCTTGAATTCCGCGATGACGGCCAGCGGTGCAGAGCCCTTGCGTTCGAGCGCCGCACGGAACGAAGGGCGCTCCCCGCCCCACGGGCAGAGCGCCCCGCCCGGAGCAAAGGAGGAGGCTTCCCCTGCCAGCCGCTCCAGTTCCCTAATTTCGGCCTGCTTGGCCGCCACGAACCGTTCCAGCCCCGTCATGACAGCACCCTTATGCCTGCGCCTTCCGCAACACCCTTGCGGGCCTTGACCACGCAGTCCTCAAGGCTGAGGCCATCTTCCATGAGCCAGATGGCGAAGGCCGCGTTCAAGGCCAGCATATCGCGCATGGCGCGAGGGCCGCGCCCGGCCAGAAGCTCGCGGAGCACGGCGGCGGCCTCCTCGCGGCTATTCACTTCCACCTCGTCCGCACGGCAGGGCGTGAATCCATAGTTCGACGGATCGAACTCCATTTCCTCAAGCTCTCCGTCCTGCACGAGAAGGATGCGGGTACGTCCCATCGTGGTCAGCTCGTCGTAGCCTCCGGCCCCGCAGAACACCGCCGCCTTCTTCAGCGGGAAATGCCGCAGGACGGACGCCACAAGGTCCACGAGTTCGGGGCGGGCCACCCCCAGCATGAGGTGGTCGGGGCAGGCCGGATTCACCATCGGCCCCAGCATATTGAACAGCGTACGGATGCCTATTTCCTTGCGCACCGGCCCTACCTTGGCAAAGGCGGGGTGGAAATACGGCGCGAACTGGAAGGCGAAGTTATGCTTCTTGAGCAGGGCCACCACGGCTTCCGGGTCCCGTTCCATAGGCAGGCCCAGCGCTTCCACCACGTCGGCCGAGCCGGAATGCGAGGAAACGGCGCGGTTGCCGTGCTTGATGACGCGGTAGCCCATACCGGCCAGCGTGAGCGCCGCGGCAGTGGAGCAGTTGAAGCAGTTCCTGCCGTCACCGCCTGTGCCCACGATGTCGATGCTGTGCGAAGGAACACCCTTCACGGTGACGGCACGGTCGAGTATGCAGCGCACGGCGCAGGCAAGTTCGGCCGCCGAAGGCCCCTTCATGCGCAGGCCCATGAGGAAGGAACCGGCCTGCGCGCAGGTCATGCTGCCATCGAAAAGCGAGGAAAAGGCAACTTCCGCCTGCTCGCCGCTGAGGTCGAGCCCCCGGGCCAGCGTGCCGAGGATGGAAGCGACCGTGGGGATCTGCCCCCGGGCCGTTTCCAGTTTGGCCGGGAAATTCCCCAGAAGCTTCAGCCCTTCCGGCGTGAGTATGGATTCGGGGGCGTACTGCACGCCTACCCACGGCCTGTCGCGGAAGCGCAGGGACATGACCTCGCCTTTCGGGCCGCGCGCCGAAACCACCACATTGTCCAGCGGACGATGCTCGTCGATGTCCACCACCAGAGAGTGGTAGCGGCCCACGGTCATGGGGTTGGGAATGCCGCTGTACAGGCCGCGCCCGTCGTGCATGATGTCGGAGCTCAGGCCGTGCATGATCTCCGGGGCTTCCCCTGTTTCCGCACCGGCAAAAAGGCCGAGTATCTGATGCCCCAGCCCCACGCCCAGCACGGGGACTTTCGGATTGATGCGCGCCAGAAATTCCAGACAGAAGCCGGAATCCTCCGGCCTTCCCGGGCCGGGGGAAAGGCATACCATGCGCAGTTCAGGAGAGGAGGCCAGCTCCAGCAGGCACGGGTCGTCGTTCTTCAGCACTCTGGGTTCACGCCCCAGCTTACAGAAGGCCTGCACCAGATTGTACGTGAAGGAATCGTGGTTATCGATGAGCAGGAACATACTGCACCCCGGAATCGGAACAGGACTTGCGCATCATGGCGGAGGTGTGGCAAAGCGCCTTCCACGAAAGAAGCTCGTCAGTATGGTGGCGAACAGCGCTCCCGACCTGCCAGTACAGGCGGCCGTCCTTCACCCAGAAGGTACGTACGGCTATGCCGGTATCGAGGTGGACGCTGTCCTTATCGAGCCCAAGCCAGCCTATGCACCCGGCATAGGGGCCGCGCGGCTCCTTCTCCAGCCCCGCCGCCATTTCCACGGCTTTCCGGCGGGGAACGCCGCTTACCGCTCCGGCCGGGAACACCGAGGCCAGCACGTCGGCGGCATCCAGCCCTTCACGAAGCCGGGCCGTGATGCGGCTGGTAAGGTGCATGATCTGCGAAAAGCGTTCCACCGCCATAAGGCTCTCCACTTCCACCGAAGCCGGAACGGCTATGCGCCCAAGGTCGCTCCGCCCAAGGTCCACCAGCATCATATGTCTGGCGCGTTCGTGAGGGTCGGCAAGCAGGGCTTCGGCAAGGGCCTCGTCTTCCGCTACGGAACGCCCTCTGCAGCGCGAGCCTGCAATGGGGGCGATGAGCAGTCTGCCGCCGGAACACTGCACCATAGCTTCCGGGGAAGAACCGAACAGCGTGATGCCGGGCAGGCGCATGAAGAACATATACGGCGAAGGGCTGGCCGAACGCATGAGGCGGTACAGGGTAAGCGCATCGCCGCTGAAACTTTCGCTGAAGCGCACCGAAGGCACGACCTGAATGGCTTCCCCTTCATGCAGTTTTTCTTTTATCCGTCTAACAATTTCCTGATATCCGGCCTCGCTCATGGAGGCCTGCACCATGCCTTCGTCCAGGCCTGCCGAAGCCTGAACTTCATCCAAGGAGGCGTGCGCCCCGGCCACAGGCCTGTGTTCGCCAAGGCTCACCTGCGCAAGGCGATTGTACAGATGGTCGAAGAGCATGAGCGTTCCGGGAAGGCAGAGCATACCCTCGGCCTGCCGGGGCGGAAGGGCGGCGGCAAGCTCCGGCGAAAAAAGCCCGGCCATGCCGTGCCCGAGCCAGCCCAGAAGCGAACGTGTGATGGGGGGAAGCGCGGCGGCTTCCGGTTCGGGCAGAAGCTCGATGCGGCGCATGGCCTCGCGCAGGCCCTCGACGAAGGGCATACCGGAAAGGGAGGCAAGCTCCGAAAAGCGTTCATCTTCCACCGTGCATTCAAGGCGGCCTTCACGGCAGGCGAGCATAAGGGCCATATCGCAGGCAAGCACGCTGTAGCGCCCCCAGCGCCCATCGACCTCGGCGCTTTCCAGCAGGATGCCGCTGCCCCCGGCCATGCCGAGGAAGAGGCTTATGGGCGTATCCATATCGGCAGGGAGACAGCGGACGCGCTGGCGCACCCTGATGACCTTCGAATCGCTGTTCATGGTTTTCAGCCTTGGTCGAGGTGAAAAAAAGCCGCCCCAAGGGAGAGGGCGGCATCGCTTCTGGCATATCCGGCGTTCAGCTAGGCGCTGAGACCGCATCCTCTCCCGGAAGAAGAGATGCACCGCCACAGGCCGGCGAAGGCTTCGGGGCAGGCAAGAGCGGACATGGGGAACTCCTGAACGGCGGGCTTCTGCGCCCTTCCGTACCTTTTTCCTGTAGGGCAAGAAGCCCTTTTTTGTCAACGTACGAGGGACTTGAGCGCCCGTTCCGCCCTGCGCCCCACCTCGTGCATTTTTGAACGCTTTCCAAATTTGTGGAAATTTTCCTATTGACATTCCGCTTTTTCCGGGTGTAGCACAAAGGCATACCACCGAGGTACAAAAATGCTCAACGCTTCTTCCGCTACCACTTTCCTGTATGAATCCAAGCCCTTCGGCTTTGGCTTCTACTTTTATTTTAGCAGGTCCCGTGGTCGGAAGGATTGTTGACACCCTTACAGCAAAGAACTTCAGGCCGCGGGCGAACAAGCCGGCGGCCTTTTTTGTAAACTCCGCCGGAAGCCCAGCCTGCCAAACTCGATCGAGGAGCACATCATGGAACTCGGCACCAAGAAAAGACTTTCCCACATCTTCGACCCCAACTCCCACCGCACCATCATCGTCCCCATGGATCACGGCATGACCATCCGCGCCCCCGAAGGCCTGGTGGACATCCATAAGGCCGTCAACGACATGAACGTGGGCGGTGCCAATGCCGTGCTCATGCACAAGGGCCTTATCCGCGCCTCCGGCTGTGCCGACGTCAACGCCGGCCTCGGCCTCATCATGCACATCACGGGTTCCACCAACCTCACGCCTATGGGCAACACCAAGGTGCTCACCGGCACGGTGGAAGAAGCCATTCGCCTCGGTGCCGACGCCGTTTCCATCCACATCAACCTCGGCGACGCCAACGAACGAGAGATGCTCCATACCGCCGGCATGATAGCCGACCAGTGCAACCGCTGGGGCATGCCCCTGCTCATGATGCTTTACGGCCGCGGCGGCCTTATCCGCGACAGCTTCAATGTGGACGTGGTGGCCCAGTGCGCCCGTGTGGGTGCGGAACTCGGCGCCGACATCGTGAAGGTCTCCTACACCGGCACGCCCGAATCCTTCGCCAAGGTCACGGAATGCTGCTGCTGTCCTGTTGTCATTGCCGGCGGCGAAATGATAGATTCCGACGTGCGCCTCTTCCAGATGGTGTACGATTCCCTGCAGGCGGGCGGCGCCGGCCTTTCCATCGGCCGCAACGTCTTCGACCATCCGCGCCGCGTCACTCTCATGAAGGCGCTGAACGCCATGGTGCACAGCGGGGCCACCGTGGAAGACGCCATGACCATCATGGCAGAAAACGGCTGAAAGGAAGAGGACTGCGAGCATGAACATCTACTTCAAGAGTGTTCCCTTCAGCAAGAACGATGTGACCCTTGCCCTCGAATCCGGGGTGGACGGCGTCATCGTCCCCGCCGCCAATGCCGAATCCGTGGCCTCTCTTTCACGCATTCCTGCCATTGCCGAGGACGATATGCCTTCCATGGGCATGGCCTCCAAGGCCGACGAAGAATCCATACGCGACGCACTGCGCGCAGGCCGTAAGGTCGTGCTCGCCCGGGGCTGGGAGATCATCCCCGTGGAGAACCTGCTGGCCCAGTGCGACGATGTCACGGTCGAAGCCGCCAGCCTCGATGAAGCCGTGCTCGCCTCCGGCATACTCCAGCGCGGTGTGCAGGGCATCGTTGTCCTGCCCGAAGCCATAGGCCAGCTCAAGGATATCGTCGCCGCCTGCAAGACCTGCCGCGAGCAGGAAAGCCTCGACGTGGCCGAGATCGTGCGCATCGAACCTGCGGGCCTCGGCCATCGCGTCTGCGTGGATACCATGTCCATGCTCAAGCGCGGCCAGGGCATGCTGGTGGGCAATTCCAGCGCCTTCACCTTCCTCGTCCATGCCGAGACCGAGCATAACGAATACGTGGCTTCCCGCCCCTTCCGTGTGAACGCGGGTGCGGTACACGCCTATGTGCGCCTTCCCGGCGACAGGACCACCTACCTCTCCGAAATCGCCGCCGGAACGGAAATGCTGGTGGTGGACAGCGAAGGCAGGACCACCGTGGCCACAGCCGGGCGCGTGAAGGTGGAAGTACGCCCCATGCTTCTTGTGGAAGCCGAAGCGGGCGGCAGAACAGGCACGATCTTCCTCCAGAATGCCGAGACCATACGCCTCACCGCGCCCGACGGCACGCCCGTCAGCGTCGTTGCCCTGAAGCCCGGGGACAAGGTGCTCTGCCGCCTCGACGAGGCAGGCCGCCACTTCGGCATGCGCATCAAGGAAGACATTCAGGAAAAATAAGGAACACGCTATGGCACAGCCCGCCCTGATTCCCGGCCTCGCCGAACTGCGAGTGCAGATAGACGCGCTGGACACCCAGCTCCTCGAACTTCTGAGCCAGCGCGCCAAGCTCAGTCTTGCCGTTGGGCAGGCCAAGGCTCAGGCGGGCAATGCCAGAGTGTACGACCCGGTACGGGAAGCCCAGCTTCTGGCCAGCCTTGCCGAACGCAATCCCGGCCCGCTCACGTCCGCGCATATCGAGGCCATCTGGCGCGAGATCATGTCCGCTTCCCGCTCCCTGCAAAAGCGCAGTGCCGTGGCCTACCTCGGCCCGGAAGGCACGTTCTCGTACTTTGCCGCCGCCGACGCCCTCGGCTCTTCCTCCTGCTTCGTACCCTGCCGCGACTTCGAGGAGATCTTCCGCAAGGTCGCTTCCGGCGAATGCGACATGGGCTTCATCCCGCTGGAAAACTCCATCCACGGAACCATCACCCGCAGTTTCGACCTTTTTTCCCAGCATCAGGTGCGCATCCGGGCCGAATTCTATTCCCGCATCGCCAACTGCCTGCTTTCCAAGGAAGAATCCCTCGCCCGCGTCCACACCGTCTATTCCCACGCCCAGCCTCTGGGCCAATGCGCCGAATGGCTCCGCGCCCATATGCCCCACGCCCGCCTCGTCTCCGTGGCTTCCACGGCCGAAGCCGCGCAATGCGCCTCGCGGGAGGCAGGCTCCGCCGCCATCGGGCACAGGAGCATGGCCGAAGCCCTCGGCCTCCATTCCCTTGCCGACAATATCCAGGACGACAGCGCCAACTGGACGCGCTTCGTGCTCATCGAAGCCCACGGCGAAGGCTGTTCCGCGCCCCAGCAGAACGCCAAAAGCTCCCTGCTCTTTACCGTGCCGAACAAGGTGGGCTCGCTTTCTTCCGTGCTGGACATCTTCTCGAAGCATCGCGTGAACATGACCAAGCTGGAATCCCGCCCCATGAAGGGCACGTGCTGGAACTATGTCTTTTTCGCTGATGTGGAATGCGCCATCGACGCGCCGGAATACGCCGTGCTCCTTCAGGAAATGAAGGATGCCTGCTCCTCCGTACGCGTTCTCGGATGCTACCCCGCAGGCCCGCACCTCGATTCCACGGTGAACAGCAAAGGATATTAAGATGATACGCCTCAACGCTCCTGCATCCAAATCCGTCTCGCACCGTATGCTCATCGCGGCGGCTCTGGCGGAAGGCGAATCGCTGGTACATCATGCGCTTTCCAGTGCCGATCTTGAGCGCACCCGCGCCATACTCCAGACCGCAGGCGCGGAGATGGAAGAGCTCGGCAACGGCGACTGGAAGGTGAAGGGTATGCCCTGCGGCCCGAAGGGCGGCCTGGCCGACAGCCCTGCCGACTGCTTCGTGGGCGAATCCGGCACCACCTGCCGCCTGCTCACGGCCGTGCTGGCCGCAGGGCGCGGCGTCTTCCGCATCCACGGGGCGGAACGTATGCACGAACGTCCCATCGGCGCACTCACGAGCGCGCTTTCCGCCCTGGGGGCCGACATTTCCTTTGAAGGGAAGCCGGACTTCCCGCCCATGAGCATCCATACCCGCGGCCTTCGCGGCGGCCATATCGACCTTCGCATCGACGAATCCAGCCAGTACCTTTCCGGCCTGCTCCTTGCCGCGCCCTTCTGTTCCGAGGCGCTCTGCGTGGCCCTGACCGGGAGCAAGGCCGTCTCATGGCCCTATGTCGGCCTTACGCTCCAGACGCTGGAAGATTTCGGCATCGCGTTCCGGGTGGAACAGCTCTGCGGCGGACTCTGGCAGGACGTGCCGTGGAAAACCCTCCGCAGTGTGAAGCCCGGGGAAGTACGCATCACCGTCCAGCCGGGCCGCTACCGCGCAGGCGAGTACCGCGTAGAAGGCGACTGGTCCGGCGCATCCTACCTTCTTGCCGCCGGGGCCGTGGGGCAGGAGCCCGTCCTTGTCAGCGGCCTGCGCGCCGACTCTCTGCAGGGCGACCGCGTCATACTCGACCTGCTCCGCGCTATGGGGGCTTCCATCGAAGTCCGGGAAGACGGCATACTCGTCTCGCCCTCGCCTCTCCACGGCATAGAGGCCGACATGGGCCACTGCCCCGACCTCGTTCCCACCGTGGCCATGACGGCGGCCTTTGCCGAAGGCGTGACGCGCATCCGCAACATCGCCCACCTGCGCATCAAGGAATGCGACCGACTTTCCGCCTGCGCCGCCGAACTGGCCCGCATCGGCGTGAAAACAGAGGAAACGGAAGACAGCCTTACCATCCACGGCCTCGGCCCTGCCAAGCCCGCCGTGTCGGAAGGGACGGTCTTCTGCACCTGCAACGATCACCGCATGGCCATGTCCTGCGCGCTGTTCGGCCTTGTTCCGGGGAATACCGCCAAGGTGGACGACCCTGCTGTGGTGCGCAAATCCTTCCCCGGATTCTGGAAGGAATGGGAGGCCCTGCTATGAAACGTGTCGTCATCGCCGGGCATCGGGGGCGCATGGGTGCCATGCTTCTGGAGCGCTTCTCCCTCCGTGCCGACATCGACGCGGTCGGGCTCGACCTGCCCTACCTCGAAGGCGACCTTGCCGAAGCCTGCCGGGGAGCACGCGCCGTGCTTCTCTGTGTTCCAGCCTCCGCCATTGCGGACATGACGGCAAAATTCGCGCCGTACATGGACGCCGGAACCATCCTTGCGGATATCACCTCGGTGAAGGAACGCCCCATGCGCGACATGGAGAGCCTCTGGTCCGGACCTGTGGTGGGAACGCATCCCCTTTTCGGCCCAAAGCCCGACGAAGGCATGGAACTGCGCGTCCCTGTCATTCCCGGGCAGAACGCCTCGGAAGACGACATCGCCTTCATCGAAGGGCTTTTCCAAGGCTTCGGCTGTGTGACCTTCCGCGCCACGGCGGAAGAACACGACATGGCGGAAGCCAAGATACAGGGCATGAATTTCATCACCAGCGCGGTGTACTTCGCCATGACCGCCGAAGACCCGGCCCTGATGCGCTACCTCACGCCCTCCTTCCTGCGCCGCAAGGATTCGGCGGAAAAACAGCTCACGGAAAACAGGGCGCTGTTCACATGGCTTTTCGAAGCCAATCCGCACAGTCAGGCCATGGTGCTCCAGTACCTCGGCCTGCTCTCCATGGCCGCCACCGGCAATGTTGACGCCATCCTCGACAAGGCGCAGAAATGGTGGCAGCTGGAAGATACCCCCACCGCTCAAGCACAAGCAAAACTGGCAGACCTGCAATCGTCCGCACTGGGCCTGCATAAAGGATGACACCATGCGCTACAGTCTTTTTGGCGAATCTCACGGCCCGGCTATCGGCGTCGTCCTTCAGGGAATCCCTTCCGGGCTCGTTCTCGATATGGATTTCATCAGCGCCGAAATGGCGCGCCGCGCCCCCGGCAAAACACCCTTGTCCACGGCCCGCAGTGAAAAGGACGCCGTGGAGATAGTGAGCGGAGCTTTCGAAGGCCGCGCCACCGGCACGCCGCTCTGCGGCCTCATCCGCAATACCGACACCCGCTCCCGCGACTACGAAGCCACGCGCTGGCTGGCCCGCCCCGGCCATGCCGACTTCACCGCCCAGCTTCGCTACAAGGGCTTTGGGGACTATCGCGGCGGCGGGCATTTCTCGGGCCGCCTTACGGCCCCGCTGGTCTTTGCGGGGGCAGTCGCCAAGCTGGCCCTCAAGGAACGCGGCGTGGAAGTGCTGGCCCGCATCCGCCAGATAGGGAATATCGAAGACGATGCGCTCGACCTTGCCTCGCCTGACCGCGAAGCCCTGCGCCTTGCCGCCCGCAAGACCCTTGCCGCCATCAGCGACGAACGCGGAGAAGCCATGCGGGAAGCCATACTCAAGGCCAAGGGCGAAGGCGATTCCGTGGGCGGCGTTATCGAATGCTTCGTCTTCGGCCTGCCCGCCGGAACAGGAAGCCCGGACTTCGACGAGAATATCGAAAGCCTCATCGCCCGCCATGTCTTCGCCGTGCCTGCGGTGAAGGGCCTTGAATTCGGCGCGGGCTTCGACTTTGCCGCCATGCGCGGCAGTCAGGCCAACGACGCCTTCCTGCCCTCGCAGGACGGACGCCCGCGCACCCTCAGCAACCATAACGGCGGCATCAACGGCGGCATCGCCAACGGTATGCCCGTGGTCTTCCGCGTGGCGATAAAGCCTACGTCTTCCATCGCCAAGGAGCAGGATACCGTGGATATGCGGAACGGCGAAGCGGCCAAGCTTGTCATCTGCGGGCGGCATGACCCCTGCATCGTGCCCCGCGCCGTTCCCGTCATCGAGGCGGCCGCCGCCCTTGCCATGAGCGAGCTCCCCGGAGTGCTGGTATGAAGAACCTCGTGCTCATCGGCCTTTCCGGCTGCGGCAAAAGCACCATCGGCAGGCGGCTTTCCCGCCTCCTGCGTATGCCGCTCCTCGATACCGACGCCATGATAGCCGAAGCCGTGGGCCGCTCCATCCCGGAGATCTTCGCGGAACGCGGCGAAGCCTTCTTCCGCGACCTTGAAAGCGCGGCCTGCCTTGCGGCCTCGGAGCTTGAAGGCGTCATCATCTCCACGGGCGGCGGTGCGATACTGCGGGACGCGAACATGGAAGCGCTTGCCCGAAACGGCATGGTCGTCTTCCTCAACCGGCACCCCGCACGCATACTGCGCTCGGCCTCCCTTGCCGACAGGCCGCTCGTGCAGGACGACCGCGAAAAGCTGTTCCGCCTGTACGCAGAGCGCCTTCCCCTGTACCGCCGCTGGGCCGACGCCGCCGTGCCCAACCACGGCACGCGCAGGCGCATGGCCCGCTGCCTGAGGCGCATCGTGAAGCATTTCCGACAGCATACGGGGAAGGACGCATGAACATACTCAGCGGAAAAAAACTTGCCGTCATCGGCGACCCCATCGAGCACAGCCTTTCCCCTGTCATCCAGCAGGCCATGCTGGACGCGCTGGGGCTGGACTGCCGCTATGAACGCATCCGCGTACAGGCCGGGAGCGTGAAGGACTGGATCCCCACGGCCGCCGGGCTCGGCCTTGGCGGCTTCAACGCCACCATGCCGCATAAAGCCGACCTCGTGCCGCTCATGGACGAACTTTCCGCCGACGCCCGCCTGTACCGGGCCGTGAACACCGTTGTTCTGCGCGAAGGGCGATTCCTCGGCTTCAATACCGACGGCGAAGGCTTCCTGCGCTCCCTTCTTGATGAGGGCATCCAGGCGAAGGGGCGTCGCGTCGCGGTTCTGGGAGCAGGCGGGGCCGCGCGCGCCGTGGTGCTCAAACTGGCCGCTGTCGGCGCAGAACGCATCACGGTCTGCTGCCGCAGGCCGGAGAAGGCCTCGGAACTGACGGCCACTTCTCCCGTCATCCACGCATCCGATTTGTCGCGCCAGAGCACGGACGCCGTGCTCTCCTGCGCCGACCTGCTCATCAACGCCACGCCGCTGGGTATGCATGGCGTCGGCACGGATTTCGAAGACTTCGACTTCCTGAACGCCCTGCCGCCGTCCGTGCCTGTCTGCGATCTCATCTACCGCCCTCTGAAGACCAGCCTGCTCCGCGAAGCCGAACGGCGCGGCCACCCCACCCTGAACGGCCTTGGCATGCTCATCCATCAGGCCATCCTGGCGCTGGAACACTTCGCAGACAGGGAGCTGGACGCCACTGCCATGAAAAGCGCCGTGATGGACAGGCTCCTCCCCCTTCTGGAAAAGAAGCCCTGACCTTCTGCCGCCGATACGAAAAGCGCCTTGGAGCATCGTTTCTCCAAGGCGTTTTTTTTATTGCCCCTGCTGGGATTCCGAAGGATCCACGTAGGCGGTCTCAAGGTCGTCGAAGGCCGTGAACTCGGGGCGGTAGGCCAGTTCCACCGTACCTGTAGGGCCGTTACGGTGCTTGCCGATGATGACCTCGGCCTTGCCCGTGCGCACGTAATCCTTGTTCTTGTGATAGGCGTCCTCACGATGGATGAACATGATGAGGTCGGCGTCCTGTTCGATAGCGCCGGATTCGCGCAGGTCGGAAAGCACGGGCCGCTTGTCGGTTCGCTCTTCCACCTTACGATTGAGCTGGGAAAGCGCGATGACGGGCACTTTCATTTCCTTGGCCAGCGCCTTGAGATTGCGGGAAATATCGGAGATTTCCAGTTCGCGGGACTCGTTGCGCGACGAGTGCATGAGCTGGAGGTAGTCCACCACCACGAGGTCGAGCCCGTGTTCGGCCTTGAGGCGGCGGCAGCGGGCGCGCAGGGCAAGCGGCGTGAGGCCTGCGGTATCGTCGATGAAGATCTTGGCACGGGTGAGCGTGTCGGCCGCGGCGGAAAGCTTCTCCCAGTCGGAATCCTCAAGGAAGCCCTTGCGCACGCGGGAAAGTTCCACGCGGCCCCAGGCGCACATCATTCGGTCCATAAGGGATTCGGCGCTCATTTCCAGAGAGAAGATGGCCACGGAAGCCCCACCCGAAAGTGCGGCGCGCATGGCTATGTTCAGGGCAAAGGCCGTTTTGCCCATCGATGGGCGGGCCGCAAGGATGATGAGGTCGGTAGGCTGGAGGCCTGCGGTCATCCTGTCGAGCTGCATATACCCCGTGGTCAGGCCCGTGGTGGCGTTCCTGTTCTGGTAGCGGGTGGTCAGGGCATCGAACACGGTGCGCACCAGCTCGCCGCTGGAGGCGAAGGTCTTGCTGTTGGAGCGCTCCGAAATGGAGAAGATGGCCCTTTCGGACTCATCGAGGAGCATGGGCACGTCTTTCGTGGCGTCGTAACAGTTGCTGATGATCTGGGCCGACGCCGCAATGAGCGCCCTCTGCATGGACTTGTCGCGCACGATCTTGGCCCAGTGCACGGCGTTGGCGCCGCTGACCACGGCCTGCGCGAGTTCGCCAAGATAGACGGCGCCGCCTGCGGCCTCAAGCTGGTTGTGGCTGGCCAGCCAGTCGAACACCGTCACGTTGTCCACGGGCGTGCCCTGCGCGTACAGTGCCATGAAGGCGCTGAAAATGATGCGGTGCGCAGGGATGTAGAAGTCGGCGTCCGTCACCTGGTCGATGATCTCATGCAGCATCTCCGGCTTGAGCAGGATGCCGCTCAGAACGGCCTGTTCGGCTTCTTCGCTATGCGGGGGCACACGGCGCAGAAGGTCGTCTCGCGCACGGTCGGGCAGGTTGGCAGTTTGGTTGGCGGCC
The DNA here is from genome assembly GCA_017408905.1 of Mailhella sp. GTDB lineage: Bacteria > Desulfobacterota > Desulfovibrionia > Desulfovibrionales > Desulfovibrionaceae > Mailhella. The sequence continues at coordinate 35,599 of JAFQTU010000041.1, forward strand.
ATGTTCATCACCTCGGGGTCTATGCCTTCTTGTAAACGTCAGGGCGGGAAATTAGCAAGGAATTTTAGGCATCGCCCACGAAAAAGTCCCCCATTTCCGAAGAAACAGGGGACTCTTCAAATCGGATCAGACTGTCAGGCTTTCGGCCTGCGCAGGCTTATTCAGCAGCTTCGGCTTCAGCGGGGGCTTCCACAGGAGCTTCTTCTTCCACGATGCGCTTTTCGTCGGAGACGACCTTCACGGTGAAGGCGGGCACAACGTCGGCATGCAGGCGGGCGCGCACGCTGTATTCGCCGAGGGTGCGGATAGCACCGTCGAGGAGCAGGCGATGGCGGTCCACTTCGATGCCCATGGCGGCGAGGGCTTCACCGATCATGGCGGGGGTAACGGAGCCGTACAGCTTGTCGTTATCGCCCACACGCATGGCGATGGTCACCACAACGCCTTCGAGCTTGGCGGCAAGGTCGCCAGCGGCGGCACGGAGAGCGTCCATGCGGGCCTGCAGCTTCTTGCGTTCGAGTTCGAACACGCGGATGTTGGCGGGGGTGGCAAGGCTGGCAAGCTGCTGGGGGAGCAGGTAGTTGCGGCCATAGCCGGGCTTCACATTGACGATGTCACCGAGGTGACCGAGCTTTTCAACGTCGGCACGAAGGATAACTTTCATTTTGCTCTCCTGGGCCTTAGATGTTGGTCTTCTTCTTCACGTCGCTGGAGTGCGCGGAAGTGTAGAACAGCAGGGCCATCTGGCGGGCGCGCTTGATCTCGGTGGTGAGGGCGCGCTGGTGCTTGGCGCAGGTGCCGGTAATGCGGCGGGCGACGATCTTACCGCGTTCGGTGATGAAATCGCGGAGGATGTCGGGGCGCTTGTAATCGAGGGCCAGTTCAGCGTCGGCGCAGAAGCGGCAGAACTTGCGGCGAGGGGCAAACTTCTTACGGAAAGCCATTACGCGACCTCCTCGGCAGTTTCAACGGCGTCAGCGAGCTTCACAGTCATGAACTTGAAGATACCGTCGGTGATACGGATGATGCGTTCCAGTTCAGCCACGAGCTGAGAAGGAGCGGCGTATTCGAGGCGGACATAGAAGCCGCGCATCTGCTTACGAACAGGATAGGCCAGGTCGCGCATACCCCACTGATCAACGAGGAGCATCTTGCCGCCTTCGCGGGCAACGACAGCATCCAGGTTCTTCAGGATGGTTTCGCGCTCTTCCACAGTCAGCTCCGGAGAAAGGAGCAGCAGGGTTTCCATTTTGCGCATTGTAAGATCTCCTTACGGTCAAAGGTCCGCCGCTCCCGGCTTCCTGCCGGAAACACCATACGGCGAACAAGGTGAACTGCTGTAACTAGCCGAGAAGGCCCTTCCTGTCAAGCGACTTTTAGTCGTTGTCGTAGTCCTCGGGTTCGGGAATGGTCACGGAGCCGACCACAGGGGCAAGCAGGTGATTGGGAACATTGGTCCTCGGGGCCGGGGCCACCTGCACGCCGCCCTGAACGCCGCTCAGGCTGAAGGCCTTCTGGGAACGGGCGATGAAGTCGTTGAGCACGCCCACGGGGTAGATGGCGCCCTCGCCAAGAACCTTGGCGGGTTCGCGGTATTCGGCCACGAGCTTTTCCGTAGAGCCGATGCTCACCCATTCGTAGCGGGCCACAAGTGTCTCGCCTTCCCACGCGGAACCGACCTGCGCGAACACGGGCATCCACGGATCCTTCTCCACCTTGCGGGTATAGACGAGCACGTTGGCGTCCCTCGTGCCCGCGCCGTAGAACTTGTAGAGCAGGGGCTTGTATTCGTATTCCACGCCCGTGGCGCTCACGTTCCAGGTGCAGAACGGCACACATTCGGCCAGCATCACCGCGATCTGGGCGTTTTCGGCCTTGTGGAGCGAATACCACACCTCGGTGCTTTGGCTGGGGATGAAGCCGTTTTCGATGGGCACGACGCAGAGCGTCCTGCCGGAGGCGACAGCGCTGAAGTCCGCACTCGTCTGCACGGTCACGGAAGGCGAAGCGGAAGACACGAAAGAGCCGGAAGCGTCGAGCCCGCGCTCGATCTTCATGGCGGAACAGCCGGAAAGCATCATAACGGCGGCAAGGGCCGCGCAGAGGAACAGTCTTTTCATGGCAAACCTCATTGTTGAGCGTTATCATCAACCATAAAACCAACCGCCGCGCTTGGCAACAGGGACTTGCCCTCCCCGGCCTGCAATGGCAATATTGTCACATGAATATCACTGTTGCCATCAGCGGCGGAACCGACAGCCTCTTCGCCCTGCTCTCCCTGCGCGAAGCAGGCCACAGCGTCACCGCCCTTCACGCCCGATTCCTCCCCGCCCCGGAAAGCGGCGATCCTGTGCCCGCCATGCGGGAGCTCTGCTCCTCCCTTGGCGTTCCTCTTGTCGTGGCCGACCTCACGCAGGATTTCCGCGCTTCCGTGGTCGAACCTTTCGCGCTCGAGCATACGCTGGCCCGCACGCCCAACCCCTGCGCCCTCTGCAACCGCGCCATGAAGTTCGGCCGCCTGCTGGACATCGCCCTCGAACACGGCGAAGCCTTCGCCACCGGGCATTATGCCGCCCTTGCCGGGCATCCTGTTTACGGCCCGGCCCTCAAGGCCGGAGCGGACAGCGGCAAGGACCAGAGCTATTTCCTCGCCCTCGTGCCGCTGGAGCGCCTGCGCCGCACCCTCTTCCCCCTTGCCGAATGGAAGAAGGACGACATTCGCGCATGGCTTCGCGCCCGCGGCTTCGAGCCGCCCATCCCTGCGGAAAGTCAGGAGATATGCTTCATCCCGCACGACGACCACTACGCATGGCTGGAACAGCGCCGCGCCGAAGGCCTTGCCCTGCCCGGGCCCGGGCCTGTCATCCTTGCCGGGGCCGAACCTCTCCCGGAAAAGCCGAAGAAAGAGCGAAGGGGCAGGAAGGGCAGTGCAGCCGCGCCGCCCCTGCCCACCTGTTCCGTTCCCGGGCGGCTCATCGCGGAGCATCGCGGCCTGTGGCAGTACACCGAAGGCCAGCGCCGGGGCCTGCGCATCCCTTGGAGCGAACCCATCTACGTCCTGCGCCGCGAACTCGCGTCCAACACGCTCGTTGTCGGCCCGAAGCATCTCCTGCCCGTGGATTCCTGTTCGGCCCGTGCGCTGAACCTCATGGTCCCGCCCGCCCTCTGGCCCGACCGGCTCTTCGTGCGCGTGCGCTACCATCAGTCGCCTATCCCTGCCGACGTACGCATCAAGGAAGGTGGGAACGGCCCGTGCATGGACATCCGCTTCCATTCCCCGCAGCAGCCCCCTGCCCCGGGCCAGACGGCCGCCGTGTATGACGCCGAGGGCTTCGTGCTGGCAGGCGGCATACTCGACTGAGCCGAGACTGGGAACTTTTTCACGTATTCAGGAATAATTCCTAGAATTTTGCTCAGAGTCACTTGATTCTCCGGGCATCTGTCTATATGATGCCCCAAGTGTCGAACCGTCTCGGCAGGGACAAGCTCGTTTCCGGCTTGGCATCCTGCCCCTTTTCAGACTGAACATCCTGCATCGGCGGATCTTCCCGCCGAGAATTTTCCATACTCACTCACGAGGATACTATGATCGGTATTTCCAAGCTCTACTGCGGCCAGGTGGAACCTTCTGACGCCCTGCGCTACGGCCGCCACTCCGGCAAGCTGCCCTCCCATCTGCTCCAGTTCTCCGCCGACAAGAAGCCGGTCGTGGTCTGGAACATGACCCAGCGCTGCAACCTGAAGTGCGCCCACTGCTACGCCCAGGCCGTGACCGACAAGGGCGAAGACCCCATCAACACCGAAAAGGCCAAGGTGCTCATCGACGACCTCGCCGCCTACGGTGCTCCCGTCATCCTCTTCTCCGGCGGCGAACCCACCATCCGCAAGGACCTTCCCGAACTCGCCAGCTACGCCACCTCCAAGGGTATGCGCGCCGTCATCTCCACCAACGGCACGCTCATCGACCGCAACATGGCCAAAGTTCTCAAGGACGTGGGCCTCTCCTACGTGGGCGTGTCCCTCGACGGCGGCGAAGAAGTCCACGACCACTTCCGCGGCGTGAAGGGCTCCTTCCGTCGCGCCCTCGAAGGCCTTGAATACTGCCGCGAAGAAGGCATCAAGGTCGGCCTGCGCTTCACCATCAACAAGCGTAACGCCGTCGAAGTGCCCAAGATTTTCGAGATCCTGCGCGAACGCCAGATCCCCCGCGTGTGCTTCTACCACCTCGTGTACTCCGGCCGCGGTACCGAACTCATCAACGAAGACCTGAACCATCAGGAAACCCGTCAGATCGTGGACCTCATCATGGATGAGACCCGCGCCTGCTTCGACGCCGGCATGCCTAAGGAAGTTCTCACTGTGGACAACCATGCCGACGGCCCCTACGTGTGGATGCGCCTGCTCAAGGAAGACCCCAAGCGCGCCGAAGAAGTCTTTGAACTGCTCCAGTTCAACGAAGGCAACAGCTCCGGCCGCGGCATCGGCTGCATTTCCTGGAACGGCGACGTTTCCGCCGACCAGTTCTGGCGTCACCACGTGTTCGGCAACGTGCTCGAACGCCCCTTCTCCGAAATCTGGGACGACTCGAACATCGAACTCCTGCACAAGCTCAAGGACAAGAAGCCCCACGTCAAGGGCCGCTGCGCCAAGTGCCGCTTCCTGAACATCTGCGGCG
>JAFQTU010000042.1 GCA_017408905.1 Mailhella sp.
CAAAACTTTTTAATATTTGCCATGCCCTTGGCAAGCGGAGCGCGGAATCTCCAAGCCGCCTCCATGCCTGCTCGTGCTCCAACACGGGCAGGCTTCTTAAATCATCAGGCCGCCCCTTCCATGCGAAGGAGCGGCCTTTTGCTATTAAAAAGTTTGGAAAGAGGATGGGGGAGCTTGAGGGGGAAGGGGAAAACATTTACAAATGTTTTCCCCTTCCCCCTCAAAAAACCAACCTCCCCTCAACCATCAAATCTCCAGCTCTTTCAGCCTTACCTCTATCTCTTCACTGCGTTCCAGCAGGGCGAGCTGTTCTTCCTCTATCTGCGGGATACGGGCTATTTTCGCGTTGAAGCCCTCAGGGTCGCGGGAGAAGAGTTCAGGGTCGGCAAGTTCGGCTTCGAGTTTGGCCTGTTCCTGCTCCAATGCTTCGAGGCGGGCGGGAAGTTCCTCCTGCTCCTTGAGAAGCGCTTCCTGCTCTTTCTGTTCCTTGTAGGAAAGGCGGCGCTTCTTAGGGGCGTTCTCCTTCCAGTCGGCCTTGGCGGCAGAGGCGGCAGGCTTCTCGGCCTTGGGAGCGGTGGGCTGGCGCTGGCGCAGCCAGTCGGTATAGCCGCCCACGTAGTCGCGCACGAGTCCATCGCCTTCGAGGGCGATGGTGCTCGTCACCAGCTCATCGAGGAAGGCGCGGTCGTGGCTGACCACGATGACCGTCCCCTTATAGGAAGAAAGCATTTCTTCCAGCAGTTCCAGCGTTTCGGTATCGAGGTCGTTGGTGGGTTCGTCGAGCACCAGCATGTTCGAGGGCTTGGTAAAGAGCTTGGCCAGCAGAAGGCGGTTGCGCTCGCCGCCGGAAAGCAGGCCCACAGGGGTACGCAGGCGGCTGGATTCGAAAAGGAAATCCTGAAGGTAGCTGGCAACGTGGCGGGTCTCGCCGTTGATGGTCACGCGGTCGTTGCCTTCGGCCACGCTGTCCATCACGCTCTTCTCGTCGTCCAGAGAGTCGCGGAGCTGGTCGAAGTAGGCTATCTCAAGGTTCGTGCCAAGGCGCACCGTGCCGGACGTGGGTTCGAGGTCGCCCAGCAGAACGCGCAGGAAGGTGGTCTTGCCTGCGCCGTTGTCGCCGATGAGGCCCACCTTGTCGCCTCGCTGAATGATGAGATTCCCGCCCTCGAAGACCTTGTAGCCGTCGGGCCACGTGTAGCCCACGCCGCGCATCTCGGCGACCAGCCTACCGGACTTTTCGGCCTCCTGCACGTTGAGCGTGGCCGTTCCCATGCGGGCACGGCGGGCGGCGCGTTCCTCGCGCATCTTGTACAGTTCGCGCACGCGGCCCATGTTGCGGGTGCGGCGCGCCTTGATGCCCTGCCGTATCCACACTTCCTCCTGCGCCAGCTTCTTGTCGAACACGGCGTTCTGCATATCTTCGGCGTGCAGGCGCTCTTCGCGGTGTTCGAGGAAGCGGTCGTAGCCGCAGGCGTAGGTGTAGAGCTTAGCGCGGTCCACTTCCACGATGCGCGTGGCAAGGCGGCGCACGAAGGCGCGGTCGTGGCTGATGAAGACCAGCGTGCGCGACTGCCGCGCAAGGTACTCTTCCAGCCACGCGATGGTGCTGATGTCCAGATGGTTGGTGGGTTCGTCCAGAAGCAGGATGTCGGACGCGATGAGCGCACGGGCCAGCGCCACGCGGCGGCGCGTTCCGCCGGACAGCGTGGAGAAGTCGGCTTCCGGGTCGAGGCCAAGACTGTTGAGCACGCCCAGCACCTCGCCGTGGCGTTCCCACACCTCGCCGTGCTCCATCACCTTGTCCACCTCGGCGGCGAGGTCGGCGGGAAGAAGGTCGCGCCGGTCGGAAGCGATGAGGTGCGCCCCGGCCAGCAGATGCCCTTCGCGGCCCAGCGCGTCGGCGGTCACGCTGAACACCGAGCCCTGCCAGTGGTCGGGCACGGCCTGCTGAACATAGCCTATGCGCAGGCCCGGCTCGGCGTGGCGCTCGCCGGAATCCAGCGCCATGCGCCCGGCCAGCACGGAAAGCAGCGTGGACTTGCCCACGCCGTTGCGGCCCACGATGCAGAGCCGGTCGCCCTGCTCGATGAACACCTCGGTATCGTCGAGTATCTGTTTGCTGCCCAGCACAAGGCTGGCGTTCTGTATGGATAAGAGTGCCATGTTTTCTCACTATCTTGGATTTCCTGACCGGAAATCCGCTTAAAGGCAGGGCTGACTTACCAGTCAGCCCGAAGAGTCCTTCGAGCGAAGACCTGACCGGATCGCGCCTCACGGGCCTGCGGCCCTTTCGGCGCGCTCCGCTGTGACCAGCTTCCGCTCCTCGCCCGCCTCCATGCCGACTTCCAGTCGGCGCGGGGTCGTCGCTCCAACCGCGCTAACGCGCGGCGCCTCCGGCGAGGTCAAGGAAGGCTCGCTCAACTATACTCTTCCAAACTCCCATGACTGCGGCTCGGCACGGCTTGCAAAGCAAGACGAACGAGCCGCAGAAATGCGGGGGTCTGGGGGAGATCATCTCCCCCAGAAAAAAAACTCTCTTAATGCGCTTCGCCCCAGTTCTGGCCAATGCCGGCGTCGGCCACGAGGGGGACGGCGAGGTCGATGCCCCACGAGGCGGTATCGACCATGAGGGCGGAGAGGCGTTCGGCGGCGGCCTGCGCGCTGTCTTCCGGCACTTCCACGATGAGTTCGTCGTGGATCTGGAGCAGAAGGCGGGCCTTGAGGCGGCGCAGTTCCTTATCGTTGAAGACGGCCAGCATGGCGAACTTGATAAGGTCGGCGGCAGAGCCCTGAATGAGCGTGTTCACGGCCTGACGCTCGGCAAGGGCCCGGGCCTGCCCGCTCATGGAGCGCATATCCGGCAGGGGGCGGCGGCGGCCCGAAAGCGTGGTCACGTAGCCGAGTTCACGGGCGCTTTCTTCCACACTGTCGAAGAATTCCTTGATATGCGCGAAGCGGGCGAAGTAGCGCTCTATGAACATCCTGGCTTCGCTCATGGGTATGGCGAGATCCTGCGCCAGCTTGCGCGGCCCCATGCCGTAGATGAGGCCGAAGTTGATGGTCTTGGCCTTGCGGCGTTCGTCCGGGCCTATCTCCGAGGGTTCCACGTCATGCAGGAGCGCGGCGGTACGGGTATGGATGTCCTCGCCGTTGCGGAAGGCCGCCACAAGGGTAGGATCCTGCGAATAATGGGCAAGGACGCGCAGTTCCACCTGCGAATAGTCGGCGGAAATGAGCTTCATGCCCGGCCCGGCGGTGAAGCAGGTGCGCATACGGCGGCCCATGTCGCCGCGGACCGGGATGTTCTGCAAATTCGGATTGCTGGACGAAAGGCGGCCCGTGGCCGTGGCGGTCTGGTTCAGCGTGGTATGGATGCGGCCGTCCGGCCCGGCAAGGCGCGGGAGCGGCTCAAGATAGGTGGAGCGCATCTTTTCCAGCTTGCGGTATTCGAGCAGGGCGTCCACCACGGTATGCTCGCCCGACAGCTTTTCCAGCACGGCCTGCGAGGTAGAGGCCTGCCCGCCACTGGTGGACTTGCCGCTGGAAAGGCCGAGCTTGCGGAAAAGGATGTCGCCTATCTGCTGGGCAGAGCGGATATTGAAGGCCTCGCCCGCCTCTTCATAGATGCGCGCGGTAAGCTTGTCGAGTTCGCCCTGCACCTCGTCGAGGAAAAGCTTGAGCGCGGCGCGGTCGATGGTGATGCCCGCCTTTTCCATGGACGCCAGCACAGGGATGAGCGGCATTTCCACATGGACGAGAAGCGGCATGAGCCCGGCCTCTTCAAGGCGGCGGGCCTGCTCCTCATGAAGGGAGAGCGCCACTGCGCCGGGCCTCTCCATAGGCAGGCCGACTTTCCCGGAATGGCGGGCGGAAAGGCTGGGCCAGCCGTAGTCGCGGTCTTCCGGGGCAAGGAGATAGGCGGCAAGGCCGAGGTCGAAACAGCGGGCAGGCTCGATGACGCCCCATGCCGCGTGCTGATGCAGGAGGCGCTTGAAATCGGGCGTGACAAGGAGCGCGGCTTCGGCGGCCCATGTCACAAGGGCGCGGGGGTCGCCGCCGAAAAGGTATTCCTTCACGCCGGACGCCGTAGCCACCGCCACGCAGAGGCCGGAATCCTGCGAACGGTTCACCACAGGGGCGGGCGTGACCGCGACCACGCACCCCGCGCAGGCAGGCAGGGCGGAAACATCGGAGACCGTATTGGGGGCGGACACCGCCGGGACCGTATCGAAAAGCGAGAGCTGTGCTCCGGCGCGGACAGAGCGCGGAACGGCATCCGCCACGGCGGCCTTGTCTCCGGCCTCGGCAGGCGCTTCGGCCAGCTTCACGATGCCCTGACGGATGAGGCTGTCCAGCTCGCGCAGGAGGGAATTCATCTCGAACTCACGCAGGAAGGTGCGGGCTTCGGCTCCGTCCATCGCGTCCACCGCCATGTCTTCCAGCGGAACGGTACAGCAGTCGGTGTGCAGGCGGGTCAGCTCCCGATAGAGGAACATGGCTTCTTCGTTGCCTTCCAGCTTCTTTCGTATGGTGGGCGGCACTTCGGCCATGCGGTCGCGCACGTCTTCCAGACTGCGGAAATCGCGGAACAGCTTTTCGGCGGTCTTCTCGCCTATGCCCTTGACGCCGGGCACGTTGTCGGACGTATCGCCAATGAGGGCCTGCACGTCGGGCCACTGTTCGGGTTCAAGGCCGGTGTCGGCCCGGAAGGATTCCAACGTGACCAGCTTCTCTTCCTTGGAGGCCGGATCCCACATGACCACGTTGGGCGTAAGGCACTGGCGCAGGTCCTTATCCACGCCCACGATGACGATAGGGCGCTCCCGGCCGTACTTCGCGGCAAGGCTGGCAATGCAGTCGTCGGCCTCGCACTGTTCCGAAACCACCACCTTCATGCCAAGGGCGCGCACCATTTTCTGGAGCGGTTCTATCTGCATGACCAGCTCTTCAGGCGCGGCGGGGCGGTTGGCCTTGTAGGCAGGGAATATCTCGTGCCGGAAATTCTTCCCATGCCCGTCCATGATGAACACGAAATGGCTGGGCTTTTCTTCGCGCAGGAGCTTGAGGAGCACGCGGCCCACGATGAACAGCGCACCCGTGGGGAAACCGTCGGTGCGGGTCATACGGGAATTGGCGAAATAGCCGCGGAACAGGAAGGCGTTGCCGTCCATCACGTAGATGGGCTCCTGCGTGAAGCCAAGGCGCTGTTTTAATGACATGGGCGACTCCTCGGAAAAATGTCGGCAACATTCTAGCCTGAGGCGGCCCGGGCCGCAAGCCCCGGACTTCGCTGGCAATGCGCCTGATTCGCCGGCGTTCCAGCCTGCCCGGCGCTGTTGCCGATTCGCAAGGCTTGTCATTAGTGCTTTTTTTCTATATCATTGGTGTTCCTTAATTCACTGGGAGCATCGGGCGGGGCAACCTGCCCGCGAATTTTCGTTTTTTCCACATTTTACTTACCTGTCGGGGGTATGTATGACTTTCCTCTCTCTGGTCATCGTCTTCGCGTGCGCAGGCTTCGCCCTGTTCTACGCCTCCAAGACGGCCAAAACCATCCTTGCCGCCTCCACCGGCAATGAAGACATGCAGCGCATCGCTGGCGCCATCCAGGAAGGCGCTCAGGCTTACCTGAGCCGCCAGTACCGCACCATCGCCATCGTGGGCGCTGTGGTGGCCGCTCTCTTGCTCGTTTTCATGTCCTTCCTCACCGCTCTGGGCTTCGTGCTCGGCGCTGTGCTGTCCGGCGCTGCCGGCTTCATCGGCATGAACGTGTCCGTCCGCGCCAACGTGCGCACTGCCGCCGCCGCTGAACACGGCATGGAAAAGGCTCTCGGCATCTCCTTCGATTCCGGCGCCATCACCGGTATGCTCGTCGTGGGCCTCGGCCTCCTCGGCGTGACCGGCTACTATGCCCTGCTCGCCATGTTCGGCGTGCCCACCGAAGAAATCATGCAGGCCCTCGTGGCCCTCTCCTTCGGCGCCTCCCTCATCTCCATCTTCGCCCGTCTCGGCGGCGGCATCTTCACCAAGGGTGCTGACGTCGGTGCCGACCTCGTGGGCAAGGTGGAAGCCGGCATCCCCGAAGACGACCCCCGCAACCCCGCCGTTATCGCCGACAACGTGGGCGACAACGTGGGCGACTGCGCCGGTATGGCCGCTGACCTCTTCGAAACCTACGCCGTTACCGTGGTGGCCACCATGCTTCTGGCCTCCATCTTCTTCGAAGGCGCCCTGCAGACCAAGATGATCATGTTCCCCCTGCTCATCTCCGGCGTGTGCATCGTGGCCTCCGTGCTCGGCACCAAGTTCGTGAAGCTCGGCGCTGACCGCCACATCATGAAGGCTCTGTACAAGGGTCTCATTGCCACCGGCGTCATCTCCGCCTTCCTCATCGCCATCCTCACCATGGTGATGTTCTCCGGCGAAGAAGATATGGCCATCCAGGGCAATGCCTTCACCGCCTGCAACCTGCTGATGTGCTGCTTCTCCGGCCTCGTGGTGACCGGCCTCATCGTTATGGTGACCGAATACTACACCTCCACCGCCTACCGCCCCGTGCGCAGCATCTCTCAGGCTTCCGCCACCGGCCACGGCACCAACGTCATTCAGGGCCTCGCCGTTTCCATGGAAGCCTGCGCCGCCCCTGTGATCATCATCTGCGCCGGCATCCTCTTCGCCTACGCCCAGGCCGGCCTCTTCGGCATCTCCCTTGCCGCTACCACCATGCTCGCCCTCGCCGGCATGATCGTCGCCCTTGACGCCTACGGCCCCGTGACCGACAACGCCGGCGGCATCGCCGAAATGTCCGGTCTGCCCGAAAGCATCCGCGAAACCACCGACGCCCTCGACGCCGTGGGCAACACCACCAAGGCCGTGACCAAGGGCTACGCCATCGGTTCCGCCGCTCTTGCCGCCCTCGTGCTCTTCGCTTCCTACACCGAAGACCTGCACCGCTTCTTCCCTGACCTGAACGTGCAGTTCGCCCTTCAGGATCCCTATGTGCTCGTCGGCCTCTTTGTGGGCGGCCTGCTCCCCTACCTGTTCGGCGCTATGGGCATGAAGGCCGTGGGCCGCGCCGGTGCTGCCGTCGTCGTGGAAGTGCGCCGTCAGTTCCGCACCATCGCCGGCATCATGGAAGGCACCGGCAAGCCTGACTACAGCGCCTGCGTGGACATGCTGACCAAGTCCGCCATCAAGGAAATGATCGTTCCTTCCCTCCTGCCCGTGCTCGCTCCCGTGGTCGTGTACTTCGTGATCAAGGAATGCGGCGGTCAGGCTGCTGCCTTCGCCTGCCTTGGCGCCATGCTCATGGGCACCATCGTCACCGGTCTGTTCGTGGCTATCTCCATGACCTCCGGCGGCGGCGCCTGGGACAACGCCAAGAAGTACTTCGAAGATGGCGACTTCGGCGGTAAGGGCTGGGTTGCCCACAAGGCC
>JAFQTU010000043.1 GCA_017408905.1 Mailhella sp.
CAAGGGCAACACCGTCGCCAGCAATGCCTGCTTCACCTGCCATAAGTAAGGCAAAAGAGAGGAAATCATGGATAGACGAGGATTTCTTAAATTTGCCGCCGGCAGTACTGTGGGCCTCGTGGCGTCTCCCATCATCTGGAACACGCTCTACGACGCCGTGTACTGGACGCAGAACTGGGGCTGGGTGCCCCGTCTGAAGCGCTCCGCCAGCGAATATATCCCCACTGTCAGCAAGCTCTGCCCCTCGGGCACCGGCTTCGTGGCCCGCATCGTTCAGGGCACGCCCGTCCGCACCCTGGCCGACGAGAACAACGCCATCTCCAAGGGCGCCGTCACCGCTCTGGCCACGGCCGAAGCCGAACTTCGCGTCAGCCCCGCCCGCCTCAAGACTCCCCTCGTGCGCTCTGCCGACGGCGTCTATAAGGCTATCGGCTGGGAAGAAGCCGAAGGCATCCTGAAGGCCAAGTTCGCCGAGGCAGGCCGCTCCGTCGCCGCCATCTCCGGCGACCCGACTTCCAGCATCAACGAAGTCATTTCCGGCATCCTCAAGGCTCAGGGCTCCAGCGACTTCTACTTCATGCCCGATGAAGAACAGCCCGCCCTGCGCGCCTGGGAAGCTATGGGCGGCAAGGGCCGCATCGGCTACGACATCGAAAACAGCGACTGCGTCCTTTCCGTGGGCGCCCCCCTGCTGGAAAGCTGGGGCGTGGTGGCCGCCAACCGCAGCGCCTTCGACCGTACCCACCCCGTAGGCAAGGAAGCCACCCAGAAGATCGTGTACGCCAGCCCCGTGCAGAACAACACGGCCGCCGGTGCCGACCTCTGGCTCCCCATCAAGCCCGGTACGGAAATGGCCCTTCTGCTCGGCGTGGCCAACCTGCTCATCAAGGCTGGCAAGCCCGCCAAGGAAAACGGCCTCGCCCAGTTCGCCGCTTTCGCCGCCAAGTACAGCCCTGAAAAGACCAGCGAGATCACCGGTGTGCCGGTCGAGCGCCTGCAGGCTGCCGCCCGCATGCTGGCCGCCGCCCAGAAGCCGCTCGTCATCGCCGGTTCCGCCCTTGGCAGCGGCGGCTCCGCAGGCCCCGTCATGGCCGCTGTGGCCGTGAACATGCTCCTCGGCAGTGTGAACCGAGAAGGCGGCCTCGTCGAGCTTCCCTTCCCCGCCCCCGTGGTGAAGGGCGCCGCCCAGTACAAGGCCGTGATGAAAAAGTCCCTTGTGGACTACATGCAGAACGTGGCTTCCGAACGCAAGAAGGCCCCTGCCCTCCTGCTCGTGTACGCCGCCAACCCCGTGTACGCCCTTCCCGTCGATTCCGGTGCGAAGGAAACCGTGCAGAAGGCCGGCTACAGCATCGCCGTGGCCAGCTTCCTGAGCGAGACCTGCGCCGAATGCGACCTCATCCTTCCCGCCGCCCTCGGCATGGAAGCCTTCGACGACGTGCAGACTCCCTACGGCGCAGGCCAGATCACCTACGCCTTCGCCCGCCCCGTGGCCAAGCCCTTCGGCAGTGCCCGCCCCGCCGGCGAACTCTTCCTCGCCCTTGCGCAGGAACTCGGCATCAAGCTCGGCGTCAAGGATATGCCCGACCTGCTGTATAAGCACGCCTACGCCCTTGGCGCTCCCTTCCGCGGCATGATCGAGGAAGGCAAAGTGCACGTGGCCCCGGTGAAGAGCAATGCCAAGCTCGTGTGCAACAGCGCCGCCATCGCCACGGCCGCCGAAGCGGTCTGCCCCGAAGGCGACCTCCAGCTTGCTCCCGTGGTGGTGCTCGGCATGGGCACTGCCCAGACCGGCATCCCGCCCTTCGCCACCAAGATCATCACCAACCATCAGCTTGTCGGCAAGCTCAGCGCAGCTCAGATGAACGGCGCTACCGCCAAGAAGCTGAAGGTGGCCGAAGGCGACAAGATCAAGCTCGTTGCCGCCAACAAGCAGGAAATCACCGCCCGCGTGGTGGTGTTTGAAGGCGTCATGCCCGACACTGTCTCTCTGGTCGCCGGCCTCGGCCATACCGCTTTCGACCAGTTCAGCCAGAACAAGGGTTCGAATGTCGTTACACTGACCAGCATCTCCAGAGAACCGGGTACCAACCTTCCCGTCTGGGGCCTTGCCGGCGTGAAGGCCGTAAAGGCATAGGGGGCTAGTCATGGCTGAGTTCAAAGAATTCAAGATCAAATGGGGCATGGTCATCGATATCGACAAGTGCACGGGCTGCGGCGCGTGCATGGTGGCCTGCCAGGCGGAAAACAACCTTCCTCCTGCCGAAGATGCCAGCAACAAGCTGCGCTCCATGAACTGGCTTACGGTGTACCGCCTTACCAACCATAAACCCTTCCCCGACCACGAAGTGGCCTATCTGCCGCGCCCCTGCATGCAGTGCGGCAAGCCTTCCTGCGTGTCCGTGTGCCCTGTTATCGCCACGGATAAGCGCGAAGAAGGCGGCATCGTGAGCCAGATCCCGCCCCGCTGTATCGGCTGCCGCTACTGCATGGCGTCCTGTCCTTACCATGCCCGCTACTTCAACTGGTACGACCCCAAGTGGCCTGGCGACCTTGCCCAGGTCCTCACCCCCGACGTGTCTGCCCGTATGCGCGGCGTGGTGGAGAAGTGCTCCTTCTGCCATCACCGCTTCATGAAGGCGCAGGAAGCCGCTGTGGCCAACGGCCGCGATCCCATGGATCTGCGCGACGGCGACTACATCACCGCCTGCACCGAAGCCTGCCCCAACGGCGCCATCACCTTCGGCGACCTGAACAATCCCAAGCATAAGGTGCACGAGCTCAGCAAGAGCCCCTACGCCTTCCGCCTGCTGGAACGTCTGGGCACTGATCCTCAGGTCTACTACCTGAGCAAGCGTGAATGGGTGCGCCGCGAAGGCGACAACTACCTCGAAAACGAAAAGACCGGCGAAAACAAGAGGCAGGGCTAGTTTATGGATTACAGCAAACCCTTCGACGCAGGGCTCTTTCCGGAAGGATGCGAGCGCTGCTCTCTGACTAAGTTCCTGGCCTGGATGTCCTTCCTCGGGGTCATCTTCCTCTGGGGCCTCTATGCCGCCATCCGCGTCCTTGGCTTCGGCCTTGGCGAAACCGGCATGGACGACTACTTCGGCTTCGGTCTGTGGATCACCTTCGACCTTGCCGTCATCGCTCTGGGTGCGGGCGCGTTCTTCACCGGCGCTCTCCGCTACATCCTGAACATCGACGAGCTGAAGAACATCGTGAACCTCGCGGCCGTTATCGGCTTCCTGTGCTACACCGGCGCCATGCTGATCCTCGTGCTGGACATCGGCCAGCCCATCCGCTGCTGGTTCGGCTACTGGTACCCCAACGTGCACTCCATGCTCACCGAAGTTATCTTCTGCATCACCTGCTACTGCGTCGTGCTCATCCTCGAATACGTGCCGCTGGTGCTGGAGAACCGCAAGCTGATGCAGATCCGCTTCGTGCGCATCCTTGCCCATAACTTCCACGTGTACATGCCCATCTTCGCGGGCATCGGCGCCTTCCTGTCCACCTTCCATCAGGGCTCTCTGGGCGGTATGTACGGCGTGCTTTTCGGCCGTCCCTACCTGTTCCGCGAAGGCTTCTTCATCTGGCCCTGGACCTTCTTCCTGTTCGTGCTGTCCGCCGTGGCTTCCGGCCCGATGTTCACCGTGCTGGTCTGCACCGCCATGGAAAAGCTCTCCGGCCGCAAGCTGGTGAGCTGGGACGTGAAGCAGCTCATGGGCCGTATCGCCGGAACCATGCTCATCGTGTACACCTTCTTCAAGTGCCTCGACAGCTGGTACTGGGCCGCCGACACCCTGCTCGCCCAGGGCCTCACCTTCGACGACATGTTCTACGGCTACATCTACGGCAAGTGGCTGTTCTGGGCTGAACACCTCCTGCTCATCGTGCCCATGTTCGTCCTCATGGTGAAGAAGCTGCGCGAAAACCCGATGATTTTCTACAGCATGATGATCCTCGTGTGCGCCAGCATCACCCTCAACCGCTACCTGCTCACCGTGCAGGGTCTGGCCATGCCGGTCATGCCCTTCGACGTGTGGCATACCTACGCCCCCAACTGGGTGGAATGGGCCTGCTGTGCTCTGGTGTTCGCGTATGCCACTATGGTCCTTTCCGTGACCTACCGCTATACGCCCATCTTCCCTCAGGAAGCTGAACTGAACAAGAAGTAGTACGGCGCGCAAACGCTGACAGGGCGGCTCCCTCTTCGGAAGGGGCCGCCTTTTTTTGCGCCTGCCTCCGGGCCGCTCCGCTTCCTTGCCTGCTGTATCGCTGGTGTGGATTGCTGGCCCGACTTGCCGTTGTGGAAAGGGCGGCTTGCTACCGCCCCCCCTTTTTTCCCGCCGGAACAGCCTCCCCTTGCCAGACAGCAGCCATGAAAAAAGGCGACCCGAAAGATCGCCTTCTTCCTCTCGTTCCGCAGGGAACGTCAGCTCTTCATGGCTTCCATCTCCGCATTCACAGCGGCTTCACAGGAGCGCATGGCCTCGAGCGTACGGGTGAAAAGCTCGTCCAGCGTCCAGCCGAGGCGTTCTGCGCCCTGCTTGATGACATCGCGGGAACAGCCTGCGGCAAAGCGCTTGTCCTTGAACTTCTTCTTGAGGCTGGACACTTCCATATCCATGACGCTCTTGGAAGGACGCATGAGCGCGGCCGCCCCGATAAGGCCGGTGAGTTCGTCCACGGCGAAGAGAATCTTCTCCATCTGATGCTTCGGCTCGCACTCGGAGCAGAGTCCGTAGGCATGACTGCACACCGAATAGATGAAATCGTCGCCCAGGCCCGCCTGCTTCAGCACTTCAGGGGCGCGCTTGCAGTGTTCTTCAGGCCAGCGCTCGAAGTCGATATCGTGCAGAAGGCCCACCAGCCCCCAGTGTTCGGCCTCTTCGGCAAAGCCCTGATCTGCGGCAAACCAGCGCATCACGCCTTCCACCGTCAGGGCGTGCAGGATGTGGAAGGGTTCCTTATTGTATTCCCTGAGCAGGGCAAGGGCCTGCTGGCGATCGAAGGCCTTGGTTTCCACGTCCTCCTCCTTGGCAAGCGGGGCGGGTTCGTTCTGCGCGGCTTCCGGCGCAGGTTCGGCGGCAGGCCTGCGCTTTTTCACGGTAAGCCTGTCGATATACTCTTCCAGCGCGATGATGCCCGACCCGGTGACGGCGCGGCGGCAGTCCGCGTAATCGAGTATCTTGCTGACATTCTTATTGATAAGCTCCACCTCGGGGTGGACGCGCGCGGCCAGATATTCCAGCGTGGACTTGAAGGCCTGCGAGAACTTCTGAAGCCTGCGCCACTCTTCCATCTGTTCCGCCACGCTCACGCGGATATCCTCGGGCATGATGGAGGCGTTGAGCATGGCCTCGCAGAGACGCCAGTCGATGTACTGGCCGAACTCCACCTCGAAGGTCGTCAGCGGGTCGCGGTCCACCATGCGGCGCCACACTTCCGCGCCCTTGGCCATGACCGGGATGACATCCACCGGCGTGCCCTCAGGAACATACTTCAGCACGGTTTCCTTCACCTCGGCGAGGATCTCTTCCACAGATTCCTTCTCCACGTCGATGACATCGGCCTTGTTCAGGATGACAAGGAGCGGCACGCTTCCGCGTTCCTGCATCACGCGGCCCATGTCCCGCAGAAGCGCTTCCTCGTCCTTGGTGTGGAGCTGAACCATGTCGAGCACAAGAAAGATATTGGTAAGGGGCAGTTTTTCCAGTGCAAAGTACGTTTCGGCGCGGTGGTCGCTGTACTTGCTGGTGTTCGGCCCTGGCGTATCGTAGAACACGATGGTGCGCTTCTTGCTGAGGAAAGGGAAGCGCAGGCGGATATCGGCCGGAACATTCTCCTTCATCGCGCCGTTGTAGGACGACAGGCGCTCGGAGGTCAGCGGGAACCACTCGTCGCTTTCGGAAGGATTGCGGCATACGTTCCCCTCGCTCCACGGGTCGTGGACGATGCGGAAGACCTGCGCCGTCGTGGCGCGGTTGCCCGCAGGGAAAGCCCCCCGCCCCAGAAGCGCATTGAGGACCGTGGATTTGCCGGAGCTCATACAGCCCAGCACCAGTATGTGAAGCCCGGTATCGGGGATTCGGAAATCTGCCATGCTCTTTCTCCTGCCGCAGTTTTGCGGCTGTCGCAGTTTAGGCCAAGATACCTGATTGACAGCGCAACGCAAGTACGCGCGGCAGGGGGAAATATGTGCCGCCTTGCAACATATCGGCAAAATCTGCGTGTTCAAAAATCAACAAGGCGTAGTAGATCTGCAACATCCATAAACCATGATTTGCCCATTCCAAACTCTTACTTCCCGGAACGGAAAACTTTTCGTTTCTATCTTTTCTATTTCTCTGCAAGCATCCCTCTATTCCTGAATTGGGATCTTGCACTTTTATAAAAATAGAATCTTCCTCTTTTCCAAGAAAGGCCTTTTTCCATGCTTCGGCTCCCCAATGCTGAAAACTGCATTGCCATCCGCCCTTGACCACCCCTCCTATAAAGACCAGTCCCCTTTCCTTCCGCCCCTTTTTTTTTGAAAAAAATCCATTGTCATTTAGAAAAAGCTCTGCTATTTTTCAAAAAAGTTCGGGATGAGAACTCGTTTCGATGTTCCAGCATCGCGCCTGAGCCATCTCGAAGGAGGCGTTTTCAATCTATTTTTGGAACTCTGTTCCAAAAGCAAGGAGGATAATATGGCTGGTCTCGACAGCACCGTTCTCACCGTTGTTGCAGCTCTTTTTGGTATCGTGATCGTCGTCGGCTTCATGGCTACCAAGATCTACAAGTAAGCACAACGAAAGGGCCTGCCTTTCGGCAGGTCTTTTTCTGCGCCTTTGCCGGAGTCTTCCCAGAAGATTCCGGTCTTTTCTTTTAAAGGGCCTCAAGCGCGGAATGACAGCCCCTTTCTTGCGTGCTACAACAGGCATACAGGATACCCCATGAACATACTCCATACTTCCGACTGGCATCTCGGTCAGGCCCTTTACGGCCGCAGGCGCCACGATGAATTCCGCCTTTTCCTCGACTGGCTTGCGGACACCCTGCGCCGCGAATCCGTGGATGTTCTCCTTGTGCCCGGCGATATTTTCGACAGCGGCCTCCCCTCCAATCAGGCGCAGGCGCTGTACTACGGCTTTCTCTGCGAAGCGGCCAAAGGCCCTTGCCGCCATGTCGTCATCACGGCCGGCAACCACGATTCCCCCTCCTTCCTCGACGCCCCCCAGCCCCTGCTCCAGGCGCTGAACGTGCATGTGGTCGGCCACGCGCGCACGCCCGAGGAAGAAGTCCTCCTTCTCCGCGACAGTGAGGGCCGCCCCGAGCTCATCGTCTGTGCCGTCCCCTTCCTGCGCGACCGCGACCTCTTCCGCGCCAGCCCCGGCGACACCGTGGACGACAGGGACGCCCTGCTCGCCGCAGGCATGGCCGAGCATTACCGGCGCTGTGCGGAAAGGGCGGAACAGCTCCGCGCCGAAGCGGCCAGCGCCCGCCCCAACGCCCCTGCCCTTCCCGCCCTTCCCGTAGTGGCGATGGGTCACCTCTTCGCCGCTGGCGGCATCGTGGGCGAGGACGACGGCGTGCGCGACATCCGCATCGGTTCCCTTGGTCAGGTCCATGCCGATATCTTCCCTGAATCCTTCGACTATGTGGCCCTCGGGCATCTGCACCGCGCGCAGAAGGTCAACGGCAGGGAGCACATACGCTATTCCGGCTCGCCCCTGCCGATGGGCTTCGGTGAAGCCGCCCAGCAGAAAAAAGTCTGCCTTGTGACGTGCGAAGGGCGCTCCGTGAGCATCCGCCAGCTCGACATCCCCCTTTTCCAGAAGCTGGAGAAACTCAGCGGCGACCTGCCCGAACTGGAAGCCGGGCTGGCCGAACTTTCCCTGCGCGGCGAACCCGTCTGGGTGGAAGTGCTGTTCACCGGCCCCGGCGTTGCCAGCGACCTGAGGGAACGCCTGCTGGAAAAGGCGGCCAGCCATGTGGAGATACTGCGCGTGCGCAGTGCGCACGGCCTCTCTGCCTCCCTGGCGGAAGACGGCGACAGCCTCACCCTTGAAGACATGAGCATCCACGACGTGTTCGAACGCCGCCTCGACGACCTTGAGCGCGAAGCCGGGCTTGAGGAAGAACAGCGCCGTGCCCTGCGCGAGACCTACGCCGAAGCCGTGCGCGACTTCCAGCAGAGCAAAGAGGAGGACGCCCCATGCGCATCCTGAGCCTGCGCTTCCGCAACCTGAACTCCCTTGCCGGTGAATGGAGCATCGACCTCTGCGCCCCCGAATACGAATCGAACGGCATTTTCGCCATCACCGGGCCTACAGGGGCGGGCAAAAGCACCATTCTCGACGCCATATGCCTTGCCCTCTACGGCAGTACGCCCCGCCTCGGCAGGATAAGCAAGGGCAGTAACGACATCATGACCCGGGGCACGGGCGACTGCTTTGCCGACGTGACCTTCCGCACCACGCGGGGCGATTTCCGATGCCGCTGGAGCCAGCGCAAGGCAAGGGGCAGGGCCGACGGCGAGCTTCAGCCGCCCCGCCACGAACTCTTCGACGCCGAAGGCCTCTCGCTGGCCGACAAGATCTACGACGTGGCCGCCAAGGTGGAAGAACTCACCGGCATGGACTTCGAACGCTTCACCCAGTCCACGCTTCTGGCGCAGGGGCGCTTTGCCAGCTTCCTCCTTGCCGAAGGGCGCGACCGGGCCCCGCTTCTGGAACAGATGACGGGCACGGCCATCTACAGCGAACTGTCCGCCCACATTTTCCGCAGGCATAAGGACGAGCAGGCGCGGCTCGAGGCGCTCGAAGCCGAACTTGCGCACTGCAAGGTGTTCTCGGAAGAAGAGGAAAACGCGCTCCGCGAGGCCTGCACGCAGTTCTCCCAGTCCATCGCAGAAGGAGGCAGGAAGGAACAGGCGCTGGAAGCAAGCCTGCATACCCTGCGCACCAGCACCGCTCTGCAGCAGGAACTCTCGGCCCTCCTTGCCGAGAAGGGGGCTCTTGAAGCCGAGGACGCCAGCTTCCGCCCCAGCAGGGAAAAGCTGGAAACGGCACAGCGCGCCCTTCTTCTGGCGGGCGAATGTTCCGCCCTCCTTGCCCGCCGGGCGGAGCAGGAGCACGACAGCACGGAAGCGCAGGCCCTCTCTGCTGCCCTTCTCCCGCTTTCCGAATCCGTACAGGCCGGGGAAGGCGTAAAAGCGCAGGCGGAACAGCACCTTGCCGAAGCAAGGCAGGCCCACAGCGAGCTTCTGGAACGCCTGAAAGAGGTTCGCGCCCTTGACGTGCAGATCCGGGAACGCCATCAGGAAAAGGAACAGAAGGAAGCCGCCCTGAAGGAAGCCGCCCGGCACGAGGCCGACATCCGCGCTCTCCTTGCCAAGCACGGCGACGTTCTGGAAAAAGACCGCCTTGCCTTGAGCGAGGCCCGCCAATGGCTGGAACGCCATGCTTCCGATGCGGAACTTCCGCAGAAACTCCCTGCCCTGCGCCTCCTTGCCGCCCAGATAGGCCAGCGGGAAACGCGCCTTGCCGCCCGCGATCGCCTGCTTGGCGAAAAACGCCGGGAGCTGGAGCAGAAGAGCAGGGACTGGGAAACGCAGAGCCTTCTCCACGCCAGCCTTGCCGAAGAACAGCGCGGCTTCGAAGCCCGCATGGCCGCCCTTGAAGCCGAGAGGAACGAGGCGCTCTGTGGCAGAAGCACGGCGCAGTGGCGGCAGGAGCAGGAAGCGCTGGGCGCGCTGGACGCCCGGCTGGGCCGGATGCGGGAACTTGCCTGCCAGCGCGCCGCCCTCGAAGAGCGCTGTGCCGCCTCGGACCGCGAGCTGGAAAAGCTGGGGCAGAGCATCGGGAACGAGAACGACCTCATCCTTGCCGAAGCCCGCAGACTGGACGACCTTCAGGCCCTGCGTCAGGAACTGGCGGACTCTCTTTCGCTCCTCGAACGCATACGCAGTTTCGAGGAAGCGCGCCTCCAGCTTCAGGACGGCCAGCCCTGCCCCCTGTGCGGCGCAACGCATCACCCCTATGCCGAGGGCAATATCCCCGTGCCTGAGGAAAAGAAGCTCCAGCTCCAGAGCTGTGAGCAGAAGATTCGCACCGTGGGCGACGGCCTTGCCCTGCGCCGGGCGCATCTTGCCAGCATGGAGCGCGACCGGGAACACGCCGCCGACCTGCTGGCCGAAAGAAGCGCCGAACTCCAGCGCCTTGCGAACCTCTTCGCAGAGGAGGAAGCGGCCCTTCCCTCTTCCCTGCGCCCTGCCCCTGGCCTGGCGCAGGAAGCCCTGCTCCGCACGCTCGATGCGGCCCGCAGTGAGGCGCAGGCCCGCCTGAACGCGGCTTCTGCGGTGCTTGCGCAGGCCGAAGAACGGATGGAAGCCTTGCAGAAGCTCCGCGAACAGCAGGCACAGGCGAGCCAGAAAGCCGAACGCGCCATGCAGGCCCTTCGTGAGCTGGAACAGCGGAAGAGCGCGCTCCTTTCCGAAGTGCGCGGCCTCGAGGCCGAACGGGAAAGCGAACTCGTCCAGCAGGAAAGCGACTTCGACAGCGTGCGCCTCGAACTGGCCTCGCTGGGCCATCTCCCGCAGGGCAGGGAAGAACTTCCGCCGCTCCTGCAAAGGCTGGCAGAGCAGAGCGAGGCCTTTCAGGCAAAGCAGACTCTGGCGGAACGCATGGCCGCATCCTGCCTCGAGCTGGAGAAGCGCTGCCTCGTCGAGGAGCAGGAGCGCCTCAATGCCGGGAAGCAGATCGAAGCCGGCCGCGATGCCGTGGCAGACCTTGAGGCCTCGCTCTCCCTTCTTCAGGCCAGACGGACTGCCCTCTTTGGCGACAAGGAGGCCGACCGTGCCGAGGCGGAAGGAAACTCGCACCTGAACAAGGCTGAGGCGGAACTCCAGCAGGCCGTGCGCCGCCTTGACGCCGCCTGCAGGCAGAGGGACGAGAACTCGGCACGCCTCTCCGCACTGCAGAAACGCCTTGAAGAACGGGCCGAACGCCTTGACGCAGACGAGCAGAACTTGGGCCGCGCCCTTGCCAAGGCGGGCTTCCCCAGTCCGCAGGACTGCCTTGAAGCCTGCCTGAAGGATACGGAACGCGCCTCTCTGGAACAGCGCGACAAGGACATGAAGGAAAAACTGGCGAACGTGCAGACACGCCTGCACGAGAATGAGCGCCGCCGCGCCGAGCTGAAGGCCCTGCCCGACATGACGGAAGCGGAACTGCAAAAGACCCTGAGCGAGCTGAAAAGTAGCATGGCCGGGATGATGGAAGAGCTGGGGGCCAGAAGGGAAAAGCTGGAAAGCAACAGCGGCAGGAAGCAGGCCGCCGCCAGCATCCTTGAGCGCAAGGCGAAGCAGGAACTCGTCTGCCGCCGCTGGGCCGACCTCAGCAGGCTCATAGGCTCTGCCGACGGGCAGAAATTCCGCAACTACGCGCAGGAGCTGACCTTCCGCACCCTGATACGCCATGCCAACCGCCAGCTTTGCGCCATGACCGACCGCTACGTCCTTGTGCAGACGCCGAAGGAAGCGCTTTCGCTCTCCGTCATCGACCGCTATCAGGCCGACGCCGTGCGCACCTCGCGCAACCTTTCCGGCGGCGAAAGCTTCCTCGTCAGCCTGGCGCTGGCCCTCGGCCTGGCAAGGATGGCCAGCCGAACCGTGCGCGTGGATTCCGTGTTTCTGGACGAAGGCTTCGGCACTCTGGACGAAGACGCCCTGAACATGGCGCTCGATATGCTCTCCAGTCTGCGCCAGCAGGGGAAGACCATCGGCATCATTTCGCACGTTCAGGCCATTCGGGAGCGCATCGGAACACGAATCCACGTCGAGGCCGAAGGCAGCGGCAGAAGCCGCCTTTCCGGCCCGGGCATCAGGAAGCTCTGAGGCGGAACGCATCAAAAAAGTCCTCTCACCATAGCGGCGGGAGGACTTTTTCCGTAGGCAGACTCAAAGAAGGCGGAGCAGTTCTGAAGGCTGGTCGATGAAGGTATCCGCCCCTTCCGCTGTCAGCTCCTCTTTCGTGCGGAAGCCCCATGTGACAGCCGCGCACTTCACACCGGCATTGCGGGCCGTGCGCACATCGACCTCGGAATCGCCCACGTACAAGGCCCGTCCGCGTTCCACGCCAAGGCTTTCCAGCACCAGCATCACACTGTCCGGAGCGGGCTTGCGGGGCACACCGGGAACTTCGCCACGAACGGCGGAAAGGAGGCCTCCGAAAAACTCCTCGCAGAGCTTCCTGACTTCGGCATCGCTCTTGTTCGAGACCACCGCGAGCTTCAGCCCGCGGCCATGCAGTTCCTCCATCAGCTCCACCACCCCGGCATACGGGCAGGTGACTTCCCGCCAGTGCACGGCATACCAGCGCCTGAACTCCGCGAAAACGTCTTCGAAGCGCGCTTCGTCTGCCCCGCCGGGAACGGCTTTCAGCATCAGATTGCGAACGCCGTTCCCCACGAAGGTGCGTATCTCCTCAAGACTGCGCTCCGGGAACCCGAATTCCCGAAGGGCGTGGTTCACACTGCTGCGCAGGTCTTCCAGCGTATCGAGCAGGGTTCCGTCAAGATCGAAAACGACGGCGTCGTACTTCATGGCGTGTTCTCCGGCAAAATGGTCTGTCCATGAAAAAGGGGAGAAGTCTTGCCCCTCCCCTTTCGTGTCCTATGCTGTTAGAACGGCTGGCCCATGGAGAATTCGAAGCGGCCGCTGCTGCGCTTCTCGCCGTTGGAGAATTCCGAGAGCGGGAAGCCGTAGGCGAAGCGCAGGTCGCCCATGGGGGAACGCCAGCGCACTTCCACACCGGCCGACTGATAGACCTTTTCCATAAGGCTGTGCTGGGTGCTGTCGGTATTGAAGGCGATGTCGAAGAACGGCACGACGGCGAGGCCGACATCGGGCTTCACGACCCAGATATACTCGAAGTTGGCACAGCCCATGCGGTCGGAGCCGATGGTTTCGTTGGTTCTGATGTCACGAGGGGAGATGTCGTCATAGTCGTAGCCGCGGATCGTACGCATACCGCCTATCCAGAAGCGTTCGAACACGGGAACGATCTTGTTTTCCGTCTCGTACACAGCGCCGATCTTGCCTCGTGCATGGAGTATATGGTTATTGTTCAGGCCAAAGTACGCGCCGGCCTCGAGTTCGGGCTTCCAGAAGCAGTCGTCGCCGCCCATCCACGAAGCGCCGTATTCCACAGAAAGGGCAACCTTGGTGCCGCGAGTGGGGAAGTAGGGCTTGTTCGTGGTATCGCGGACCACTCTGGCGCTAACGGTACTGGCCCAGTGCTGGCCTTCGTATTCGCGGATGACGAGCGATGCGCCTTCCTGCATATTATACAGGTTATAGCGCTCGAAGCGGTAGCCAAGGCTCAGGCTCGTGTATTCGCCGATGGGATGGAACACGTTGACGCGGATACCGGCAGAGCGCTTATCGAAGTCAGACCACTCTTCTTCCATGACATACGGATTCACCGAGAAGCCCCAGTAGGTATCGAACACACGGGGGTTCACGAAGTTGGCCTGCAGATACTGTTCGCGGCCAGACGTATAGCCCGCCAGACCAAGCGTATAGCCGCGGCCGAACAGGTTGTTTTCGGTGATCTGGCCCATGACGCCGAACTTGTCATAGGTGGAGTAGCCGAAGCCGATGCTCACAGTGCCGGTATCGTCTTCCTTCACGCCGATCTTGAGATCGACTTCACCGGGATTGCCGGTGGGCAGGATGGAAGGATTCACTTCCTTGAAGTAGCGGGTCTTTTCAAGGCGTTCCGCCGAGCGGCGCATACGTGCACCGCTGAAGGCCTGACCGTCGGCCAGGCGCATTTCGCGCAGGATGACGTTGTCGCGGGTGCGGGCATTGCCTTCCACTTCCACGCGGCGGATATACTGCTTTTCGCCGGGCTTCAGGGTGAAGACCACATCCACCTCGCGGTCTTCGGCGCGAGGCTGGGGCCGCACGTCGATATCGGCGAAGGCGTAGCCGTAATCGCTGTAGAAGTTGGTCAGCGCCTTGATATCCTTCTGCAGGACTTCCACGTCGAAGTAATCGCCTTCCTTCTGATGGTCGTCCAGCGTCAGGGCTTCGAGCAGGCGGGCTTCGGTATCGATGAGGTCGCCATGGAAAATGACGTTGCCCACCTTGTAGCGCACGCCTTCGCGCACACGGAAGATGATGCGGATGCCGTCTTCCTCGTAAAGGACTTCAGGCGCGGAGACCTGCCCGTCCACATAGCCGTGCTTCATGAAGTAGGCACGGATGGTCTCGACATCACGCTCCAGCGATTCTTCCTTCAGAACGCCATAGCCGGTGAGCCAGGAGAACATGCCTCGTTCCTTGAGGGCCATGTAGCGTTTGACGTCGTCGGGATCGATCTCCTTGAGGCCTTCCACGGCCACTTCCTTGATATAGAGCTTGCTGCCTTCCTTGACATTCAGGACCAGAGCGGCGGTCGCGCCTTCGGAACGGCCCTGCACCTCATAGGTGACTTCTGCAAGGTAGAAGCCTTCCTTACGGTAAAGGTCCGTCACCTTCTGGAGGTCTTCGGCAAGCACCTTCTCGTTGAGCACGTTGCCCGTATGGGTGGACATGGCTTCCTTGATGTCGTCGATGCTGACTTCCTCGGAACCTTCCACGCGCACGTCTTCGATGCGCGGCTTTTCGGCAACGGTAAAGACCAGCACCGGGCCTTCCACGGAGGGTTCTATTTCGGCGGTAACGTCATTGAAGTATCCGAAATCCCAGATATTGCGCACGTCGGCATCGATGGCATCCTCGTCGATGGGGTCGCCCTTCTTGCTCTTGATGCGCATGAGGACGCGATCCTGGTCGAGGAACTTGAGGCCCTTGATCCTGATGTCGGCAATGCCGCCTGCACGAACGGCGCCGGTGGCGGCAGAGGCGCCAGTACTGTCGTTCTCGGCAATGGAGCTGACCATCTGGCCCACAAGGGTATTCACCACGGGATGGAGCTCAAGAAGGCTCTTGCCTTCCAGATGGAAGGATTCCGTTCTCGTGGAAGACGCTTCCACAAGCTGCATATCAAGGCTGAAACCTTCGCCGAGCTGGTTGAGACTGCCGTACACGGCATAGCGGGCCTTGGCGGAGCGGGCACGATTGCGGGCGCTCAGGTCGCTTTCGGTCTTGCTCTTTCTGGCGGAGGTGGGAATGGCCGTGAAGCCATGCTTGGCAATGGCTTCGCGCACCAGGGCGGGTACGTCGCTGGCAAGCTGTGCCGTCGCTTCGGGCGCATTGATGGCAAAGGGCAGTACCAGCACGCGGGGTGCCGCCGCACCGGCCGTTCCTGCCCAGACAAAGAGGCAGATGGCCAGACAAGCCAGACTAGAAAGAAGTTTGCGCATAGAGCTCTCCAGATCTCAGTTCAAGGCAGCGGTCCAAGCTGGCCGCCAGTTCCCGGTTATGCGTCACTATGATAAGGGTCATCCCCATTTC
This sequence comes from Mailhella sp., assembly GCA_017408905.1. Lineage (GTDB taxonomy): Bacteria > Desulfobacterota > Desulfovibrionia > Desulfovibrionales > Desulfovibrionaceae > Mailhella. The sequence continues at coordinate 15,452 of JAFQTU010000043.1, forward strand.
GCGGTTGAGTTCCCGAAGGACTTCGACCACGCGGGAGCCTGTTTTTTCATCCAGATTGCCGGTCGGTTCATCGGCAAGAAGCACCTTGGGGCAAAGCAGGGTGGCACGGGCAATGGCCGCCCTCTGGCGTTCGCCGCCGGACAGGGTGCTCACATGATGGTCGCGGCGATGCTCAAGGCCCACACGTTCCAGCGATTCTTCGGCAAGCTTCAGGGCCTTGGCCTTGGGCATACCCGCTATCACGGCCTGCATGGCCACGTTCTCCACCGTGGTGAATTCGGGCAGAAGATGGTGGAACTGGAACACGAAGCCCAGCTCCCTGTTGCGGAAATGGGCGGCCTGCGCCTCGTCGAGCGCGGACAGATCCCGCCCTTCGAAAAAGACCTTCCCGCTGGTCGCCCTGTCGAGCGTGCCGAGCAGGTGCAGGAGCGTGGACTTGCCGGAGCCGGACGAACCCACCACGGCAAGCGCTTCGCCGCGCTCCACCGTGAAGCTCACGTCGCGAAGGATGGTCAGCTCCCCTGCGGAGCTTTCCACCTTCTTCCCGGTATGCTCCACGCGATACAGGAGCCCGCTTTCCGTTTCAGCCAGTACCATGCTCTACTCGTAGCGAAGGGCTTCCGCAGGCACGAGGCCGGCGGCCTTGCGTGCGGGATAAATGGTTGCCAGATAGCACATCAGCATGGAAACCGCACCGATGACGGCCAGATCCAGAGGATCGATGATCACCGGCAGGGTATCCATCATATACACGTCCGGCGGCAGCTCGATGAACTGATACTTCTTGAGCAGCAGCGCCAAGATGATTCCTAACACATAACCGATGGATGTGCCAACTGCGCCGATGATGGCCCCCTGCAGCATGAAGATGCGGCGCACGTCGCGCGCCGTGGCCCCCATGGACATCAGGATGGCGATATCCTTGGTCTTCTCCATGACCAGCATGACAAGGGACGTGATGATGGAAAACGAGCCCACAAGGATGACCATGACAAGGACGATGAACATGCCGAAGCGTTCGAGCTGCAAGGCGGCGAAAAGATTGGCGTTCATATCTATCCAGTTGCGGGCGTAGAAGGGCCAGCCGAGTTCGGCGGCAACGGCGGCGCCCACTTCCTTGGCCTGGTACGGGTCGTCGATGAAGGCTTCGATGCCGGAGATGCGCCCGGCAGGGTAGCCCATGAGCTCCTGCGCGGCCGCAAGGGGCACATAGGCAAGGCGGCTGTCGAAATCCGACATGCCGGACTTGAAAATGCCTTCCACACGGAAGGATTTGAGCTTGGGCACGAAGCCTGCCGTAGTGCGCTGGCCGGCAGGCGACATGAGGTTCACGCGGCTGCCCACGCGCAGTTTGAAGCGGCTGGCCAGCTCGTGCCCCACCAGTATGCCCGCAGGGCCGGACATTTTCTCGAGGTTGTCCACACTGCCCTGCTGAAGCTCACGGAGCAGGGGCATGGCCTCGGCGGCCTGGCGCGGGTCGATGCCGCGCACCACAAGGCCCGTTGCGCCGTAGGGCGTGGAGAGCAGGACTTCGGCGTAGAGGAAGGGCGTGGCGGAGTGCACGCCGGGCACGTTCTGCACGCGGCGGAGCACAGGCGTCACGGCACTTTCGGCGTTCTGCCCGCTCCCGCCTTCCCCTTCCACCGTCAGGGAGGGTTCGGCGTGCTCTGCTGCAGGCAGAGGGTCGAAAGCTCCGGGCTGGGAGGCCAGCACGAGGACATGGGGATTGGCCCCCAGGATCTTCTCCCGCATTTCTTCGGTCACGCCGTTGTACACGCTCATCACGATGACCAGCGCGGCCACGCCGATAGCCACGCCCGCAACAGACATGAGCGAGATTATCGAAATGAAACTGCGCTTGCTCCGTGCGGTGAGGTAGCGTTTCGCAATGAAAAGCGGGAAGGACATGGAGGCTCCATGAAACAGCGCCGGAAGAGGCCTTCACCTCCTCCGGCACGGTATAAGACTAGGCTTCAGGTCTCAGCAGGGGGAACAGGAGCACTTCGCGGATGGAAGGCTCGTCGCACAGGAGCATGGTCAGGCGGTCGATGCCCACGCCTTCGCCGGCAGTGGGGGGCATGGCGTACTCGAGGGCGCGCAGGTAGTCGTTGTCGAGGGGGCAGGCCTCGTCGTCGCCGGCGGCCTTGGCTTCCACCTGAGCTTCGAAGCGCAGGCGCTGGTCCACGGGGTCGTTGAGTTCGGAGAAGGCGTTGCCGTATTCACAGCCGCAGATGAAGAATTCGAAGCGGTCGGTGATATCGGGGTTCTGGTCGTTGCGGCGGGCCAGCGGGGAGATCTCGGCCGGGTAGGCATAGATGAAGGTGGGCTGGACGAGCTTGTCTTCGACATCAAGGTCGAAGAGGTGCGACTGCAGCTTGCCAAGGCCGTCGGCATCCATGAACTTCTCGCCGCGGGAACGCAGGTAGGCGCGCACGGCGTCGGCATCGTTGTAGAATTCGGGCTTGTGGCCGCCTATCTTCTCCAGAGCCTCGTGATAGGACATACGGGTCCAGCGGCCGGGAGTGAGGTCGAGCTCGACGCCCTGATAGGTGATGACGGTGCTGCCGCACACTTCACGGGCGATGTGGGCGAAAAGCTGTTCCGTGAAGTCCATGAGGTCTTCGTAGGTGGCGTAGGCCCAGTAGAATTCGCAGGAGGTGAATTCCGGGTTGTGGCGGGTGTCGATACCTTCGTTGCGGAAACAGCGGTTGATCTCATAGACGCGCTCCATGCCGCCCACGATGAGGCGCTTGAGGTAGAGCTCGGGAGCGATGCGCATATAAAGGTCGATATCGAGGGCGTTGTGATGCGTCACGAAGGGCTTGGCCGCCGCGCCGCCGGCGATGGGATGCATCATGGGCGTTTCCACTTCCATGAAGCCGTGCTGTTCCATGAAGCGGCGGAATTCACGCACGATGCGGGAACGCTTGCGGAAGATGTCGCGGGCGCGGGCGTTCATCACAAGGTCGACATAGCGCTGGCGGTAGCGGGACTCGGTGTCGGTAAGGCCGCTGTGCTTGTCGGGCAGGGCGCGGAACGACTTGCTCAGAAGGCGGATATTCTCGCAGCGCAGGGTGAGTTCGCCGGTCTTGGTGCGGAAAAGGCGGCCGTTCACGCCCACGATGTCGCCCACGTCGAGCTTCTTGAAGGCGGCGAAGACGTCTTCACCCAGCACGGCCTTCTCGGCATAGCACTGCAGGCGGCCGGTGCGGTCCATGACGTGGAAGAAAATGACCTTGCCGAAGGAACGGGAAGACATCATGCGGCCCGCAAGGGCGAATTCCGCATCGAGGCTTTCCAGCTCTTCCTCGCTGTAGGCCTCGTATTCGGCGTGCACAGCACCGGCTTCATGGGTGCGCTTGAAATCGTTGGGATAAAGAGGGACGCCGGAGTCCAGAAGGTCGCAGGCTTTGCCCACGCAGTTCTTGACGACTTCGTTGAGTTCGCCGTGTTCGGCGAAGCTTTCCAGCATGGGCATGAAATAGGCCGCATGTTCCGACTTGGTGGCAAGCTTGATGGGCTTGCGCGCTTTCTTCTGCTCTTCCAAGGTGTTCTCCCCTTATTTCTGAACGGCGCATCATGGCCGTAGAATAGTCTGCCGCATCTTCGATGCCTGACGGAACGGGCGCAACGAAAGACACGCTTTCCTGCGCCGTAAAAATATCTGCGTAGGCCAAATATGCCCGGGCGTCAAGTCCGCAGGCCGCCCCGGGGACCAGAAAGCCGCCCGCGGGGCCGCGCTCTTTTCCTGCAAAGGGGCACGGCTTCCCCTTGCCCATCCGCACGCACTGTTTTACAAGAAAGGGCATGGATACCGCAAGAAAAACCGTGTTCCTCCTGCTCTGGCTCCTGCTCTTCCCCGTGCCGGGCCATGCATGGACGGAACAGACGGTAACTCCCGCCGGAAAAGCCATAGTATGGCAGTCGCCGGAAGCGGGCATGGATACCGCCCTCCTCTCCTATACCATAGCCAAAGGCGACGGGTACGCCCGCCGTATGCTGGTGCATATCCTGAAGTTCGACACGCCCCTTTTCGACTTCCGTCTTTTCAGCACGGGCTGGGAAAGCGGCCGTTCCCGCACCATGCGCCAGTGGGCCGAAGAAAAGGGGCTTGCCGCGGCCATCAACGCCTGCATGTACCAGACGGACGGCATCACCTCCACCGGCTACATGCGAAGCGGCGAAAAGCTGAACAACAGGCACATCGCCAGGCGCTACGGCTCGTTCTTCGTCAGCGGCCCCCGCAGGCCGGGCCTGCCGCAGGCCGCCGTGCTCGACCGCGCCAGCGACGACTGGAAGGCCCTGCTTCCGCTCTACGACAACGTGGTGCAGAATTTCCGCCTCATGGGCCATCACGGGGAACAGCTCTGGCCGGAGAACGGCCCGCGCCACGCCGTGGCCGCCGTAGCCGAAGACAGGGACGGGCATATCCTCTTCCTGCTCTGCTCCGAAGCCGTGTCCGTCCATGATTTCGTGGACGCCCTGAACGCCTTCCCCGAGCTCCGGCTCAAAAGCGCCATGTACGTCGAAGGCGGGAGCGACGCCGCCCTGCTGATGCAGAAAGACGGTTCGGCCCGGCTCGTCAACGGCCTGAGCCCGGCGGGCTACATGCTTTCCAACCGGGGCGACGACATCCCCCTCCCCAACATCATCGGCGTGAAGCGCCGCTGAACCTGCGCGCATACGCGAGGCATGCCATGAACTACGGCTACGTTTTCATCCTGCTGGCCACGCTGTTCTTCAGCTCCATGGAAGTCGCCCTCAAGACCGTGGCCTACGACTTCCACCCCATGCAGCTCAACTGCACCCGTTTTCTCATCGGCGGCCTGCTTCTCGTCCCCTTCGGCCTGCGCGCCCTGAAAAAGCGCGGGCTTTCGCTGGATATCGCCGCATGGAAGGGCTTTGCCGGGCTGGGCTTCCTCGGCCTTGTGGTGAGCATGATGCTCTATCAGGTCTCCATACTCTATGTCCCGGCCTCGGTGGTGAGCGTTCTGTTCAGCTGCAACCCCGTTCTGGTGCTGGCCTTCGCCTTCCTCATCCTGCGCACCGATATACGCCCCCAGCATATCATCGCGCTGGTGCTGGAAGTGCTCGGCGCGCTCGTCATCATCGACCCCCTGCATACCACGCTCGATATGCGCGGCGTGAGCCTTGTCCTGCTCTCCGCCGCCACCTTCGCACTTTACGCCGTGCTGGGCAAAAAGCTCTGCGTGAAGTACTCCGGCCTTGCCGTGACAAGCTTCAGCTGCGTTGCCGCCAGCGCCGAGATGCTCCTCCTCATGGCCCTCAGCCATGCCGCCCCCGTGGCCGAAGCCCTGCGCAGTGCCGGCCTGCCCCTCTTTGCCAGCATCCCCTTCCTGCAGGGCTATACCAGCGGCAATATCCTCACGGTGCTGTACATCTGCATCTTTGTGACGGGCGGCGGCTACGCCTGCTACTTCATGGGCATGGAACGCACCTCGCCCATGCAGGGCTCGCTGGTCTTCTTCTTCAAGCCCATACTGGCCCCGCTCCTCGCCATGTTCCTGCTCGGGGAACACATCTCGCTGAATATGTGGTTCGGCATCGGCCTCATCCTCGTAGCCTCGTTCATCTCCATGCTGCCCACGTTCCACCTTCTGCACGGGGTACGCCACCTGCACATCCACTTCCCGCACCACGTCCACCTGCCGGAAAGCCTGCACTTCCCGCATCGGAAGTCCGCACCGAAAAAGTAGGCGCCGGCGCATCTCACTATCCCTTTTAAAGTCAGAACCACCCGTAAAACGGGTGGTTTGCTCAGCCCTGTAAGGGCTTGTTACTCACTCGCGCCTAAAGGCGCCGGCTTGAACACATAAAGTCGGCGCCTTTCCTATTGCCAATGGTTCAAGCCCCCGTGCCATTTCA
>JAFQTU010000004.1 GCA_017408905.1 Mailhella sp.
AAGTGCGTTGGCTGCGGCCAGTGTGTTGACATCTGCCCCGTTTCCGTTTGGGAAATGGACGGCGATAAGTCCAACCCCGTGAACGAAGAAGAATGCCTCGGCTGCGATTCCTGCACCGGCGTTTGCGAACACGACGCTATCACCATCGAAGAAGACTAACGTCGCGGGGCTCTGGCCCCTGGCGTAGGGCATTTATGCCCCAGGTTCTGCGGCGGAAGCCGCAGGGCCAGCGGACGGCCTCGGAACCGTCCGCCCGCGCTAAGCGGACCGCCGCCCGCAAGGGCACGGCCAGCTTTGAGCCGTTTGCCGCCGGATGGGCATGCTCATCCGGCGGTTTTTGTAACTCTTTCTACGGGATATGTGATGATGAGCTCGGAATTGGACGCCATTTTTCAGGAATATGAGCAGCTTGCCGCGCAGACGGAGCAGCTTTTCAACCGCGTGAAGGAACAGTTCCCCGAAGAGGTGGCCTGCTCCACCGGCTGCAGCAGCTGCTGCCATGCTTCCTTCGACCTCTCGCTTGTGGAGGCCATGTATCTGAATCGCGCCTTCAACAAGGAATTCGGTTTCGGTATCCGTCGTTCCGCCGTTCTTCAGGCCGCCAGCGATGCCGACCGGCAGCTCACCCGTCTGAAGCATCACTATTTCAAGCAGGCCAAGAGCGGCATGAGCGATGAGGAGATCATGGTCGAAGCCGCCAAGGAGCGTGTGCGCTGCCCCCTGCTCGGTCTGGACCAGACCTGTCTGCTCTACGAGCATCGCCCCATCACCTGCCGCCTCTACGGCGTGCCTACCTCCATCCACGGCAAGGCCCATGTCTGCGGCCAGTGCGGCTTCAAGCAGGGCGGCTCCTATCCCACCGTCGCCCTTGACCGCATTCAGGACCGCCTTGCCGACATGAGCCGCCGCATCGGCACTGTTGTGGGCTCCCGCTTCCGCGAACTTCATCGCGTGTACGTGCCCGTTTCCATGGCTCTCGTCACGAAGTACGACGACGCCTACCTCGGCGTCGGCCCCGCTCCCAAGGAGTAGCCATGTCCATAGCCTCCATCCTGCGCACGCAGAAGCCGCGCCAGCTCTCCGCCGACGAAGAGAAGCTCAAGCGCGACCTGTACGAAAAGATATCGCCGCGCCGCCGCAAGTTCATCGACCGCATCGGCTACGACAACTGGGACCCCTTCCCCGAACCCAACGAGCCCAACGATATCCGCACCGACATCACCAAGCGCACCGTCCAGCAGCTCATTCAGGAGTTCGTGGCGCATAAGAAGCAGGAAGCCAAGCGCCTTGGCCATGACGACCCCAGCGAAGCCTTCCTGCAGGGCGCCATGCAGGCCGCGAGCGGCATCGTCAACAAGCAGGACAAATTTCTCGGCACGTACGAATTCGCCGCCTGGTATCATGAACTGCTAAAGAAAGAAGGATACATCCTATGAAAGAACGCTACACGGATATCAACGAGTACATCCGCGACCTTCAGGCCGAGATAGCGACCGACCCGAAGTGCGCCATCCATCACTATAACCTCGGTGTGGCCATGCTCTCCGTGGGCGACTACGGCGAAGCCGAGAACTGCTTCCTCGAAGCCATCCGCCAGTCGGCCCATCTGGCCGAAGCCTATGTACAGCTTGGCGGCCTCTGCCTGCGCCGCGGCGACCTTGACGGCTGCTTCCAGTACAATAAGGAAGCTTCCCAGCTCCGTGCCAAGTACGCCATCCCGTGGGGCAACATGGGCTTCGTGCACATGCAGCGTGGCGAAATTGACGAGGCTATTTCCGCTCTTCACAAGGCCCTCACCTGGGATCCCAAGTATATCCAGGCCCGCGCCACCTTCGCTTCTGCGCTTTACGCCAAGGGCGAATACGAGAAGAGCGCCGAGATGAGCCGCATGGTGCTCAAGGAACAGCCCGCCTTCGGCCCGGCCTGGAACAACCTTTCCCTTGCCGTGTTTGCCCTCGGCGATGCGGAGAAGGCCCGGGAATACGCCGAAAAAGCCTATGAATTTGGCTATGATGTGTCCGACGAGTACTGGAAGGAGCTCAAAGAGGCCACCAAAAAGGCCTGATTGCGCTCTTGCCAACAAGAGGAAATTTAATTAAAAAGAACACGCTGTCGTGTATATTTTGCATATGCACGGTTACGTGTTCAGGAATTTTCCCACGTTTTTGAACCTCTGAAAACGCTCCGCCCTGCCCGAAAACGCCTTCGCCGCCTGCCCGCGATGCCCTCGCGGAGAGGCTCTGGCGGCCATGCTGGCGCAAACGGGAGGCTGGCACTTGCCAATAGGGCCCGAGTTTGTTATTCAAAGGACAAAGACTTGAGGAGAGTCGATTCTACAACTTTTTAAGCAGGGGACTCAATATGGCTACTGATTCCAACATCGTTGTTGATGACGGCCGTGCAAAATGGTCGGACCTTTGGCTCAAGGAAGACTACTGGGCCATTTGGATCGGTTTCTTAATCATCATCGTCACCGGCCTCATCATGATGAACGGCCGCGACGAAATCGCTGCTAAGATCGAAAAGCAGAACGCTATCATCGCCGCCGAAAAGGCCAAGCCCTTCAAGACCATCGAGCTGATCGACGCTCAGGCCGCCAAGAAGGGCATCACCGGTGCCAAGCTGCCCGCTGCCAAGACCTTCATCAGCTACCTTGGCAAGCCCGGCAAGTGGTCCGGCAACCCCATGGATTCCTTCATCAGCCACAAGAAGGCCGACAAGGAACCCGCCGCTAAGGAAGCCGCCGAAAAGGCCAAGGCTGCCAAGGCCGCCGCTAAGGTCGCTCAGGACGCCGCAGCTGCCGCCAACTTCCAGAACGCCGAACTGAACAAGGCCGCCGAAACCGCTATCAAGGCCTGGCAGAAGGACGTGAAGGCTGCTGACAAGGCTAAGAAGGCCGTCGGTAAGGACTCCAACAAGATTCCCGGCCTCATCGTCCTCGCCATCGGTCTCGGTGTGATCACCGGCCTCGGCATGGTCGTCATGGGCTACAACTTCGTCAGCTACTTCATCGGCTTCCTCGGTGTGTTCGCTCTGGCCTGCCTCGCCAACGTGCTCGGCGGCTACAAGCCCACCGCTCAGTACGGTGTGAACGGCGAAATCATGGCTATCGTGACCGGTATGGTCATCGCCAACACCATCGGCACCCCCAAGTGGCTCAAGCCCGCTGTTCAGGTTGAATACTACATCAAGACCGGCCTCGTGCTCCTCGGTGCTGAAGTTCTCTTCAACAAGATCCTCGCCATCGGTATCCCCGGCATCTTCGTTGCCTGGGTGGTTACCCCCATCGTTCTCTGCGGCACCTACATCTTCGGCCAGAAGGTCCTGAAGATGCCCTCCAAGACCCTGAACATCACCATCTCCGCCGACATGTCCGTGTGCGGTACCTCCGCCGCTATCGCCGTTGCCGCCGCCTGCCGCGCTAAGAAGGAAGAACTGACCCTGTCCGTCGGCCTCTCCATGGTGTTCACCGCCATCATGATGGTTGCCATGCCCGCCTTCATCAAGCTCGTCGGCCTTCCCGAAGTGCTCGGTGGCGCCTGGATCGGTGGTACCGTTGACTCCACCGGCTCCGTGGCCGCCGCTGGCGCCTTCCTCGGCCCCAAGGCCCTGCAGGTTGCCGCTACCATCAAGATGATCCAGAACGTCCTCATCGGCGTGTCCGCCTTCTGCGTCGCTATCTACTTTGCTACCAAGGTTGAAAAGCACGAAGACGGCCAGACCGTCGGCGCCATGGAAATCTGGAACCGCTTCCCCAAGTTCGTGCTCGGCTTCGCCGCTGCCTCCATCCTGCTCTCCACCGTCGCTGGCCAGATTGGTGCCGACCTCGACTATGCCCTCATCAACAAGGGTATGCTCTCCGTCACCAAGGCTCTCCGCGGCCACTTCTTCACCCTGTCCTTCGTGGCCATTGGTCTTGCTACCAACTTCCGCGAACTGGCCCACTACTTCAAGGGCGGCAAGCCCCTCGTGCTGTACGTCTGCGGCCAGACCTTCAACCTTGGCCTGACCCTGCTCATGGCTTGGATCATGTTCTACAAGGTGTTCCCCGAAATCACCGCCAGCATCTAATTGCTGAAGTGAAGAACTAAACCTGTCCCCACTGCTTCGGCAGTGGGGACTTTCTGCCTTATGAATACTGCGAGCTCTTCCAACAGTCGTGCCAAGGCGTACGTTAAGTGCGTGGCCTATCTGACCCTTTCCCTGGGCTTCCTGATGTTCGTCGTTCCCTATCTCTACAGCTTCAGCCCTACTCTCAACAAATACCTGAAGACCTTGGATGAGAACGATATCCATCCCGGTGCGATTTACTATTCGGATGTGCCTCTTACACCTGAAAGTGAACTGGCCAACCGTGAAGCTGTGAAACGTGGCATTGAACTGCGTGCCGCCAGGATCAAATAGTTTTCCGCCCGCAACGGAAAGCCGTAAGAAAAGCCGGAGTTCCTTCTCCGGCTTTTTTATAGGCAAAAGCCTATTGTTCTGACTGGGCACGGTATGTTATTCCTCTTCAAGGACGTTGGTCCAAATCTCTACATTTATGGAAGAAAACCATGCAGCATCTTGAAAGTATGGGGGACAAGTGGGTCTCTCTTGGCGTAAATCCTAAGGAAATCAACGGTGTTATCGCTGTCACGCTTGAAATGGGCGGCACTCGCCCCGTGTGGAGCGTGAAAGACGATGACCTCGAGCGCATGGTCATGGCCTGGCCTCAGGAAGGGCTTCTCCGCTCTTCCGTCACCGTGGCTGGCAAGCCCGAAGGAAAGCTGACTGCCGTGGCCGTCTCCCCCCTCATGGAAGGCTTCAGCAACGATATGATCTTCCGTGCCTGCTATGCCTGGAAAGGCGGCCATGCCGGTGAGATACTTGCCCAGCACGAAGGCTCGGGCCTGACGCTCTGCTTCTATGATCCGCTTTACTTCCGCGATGTGGACGGCCTTGCCGAAGGCGCCCAGCGCAAGTTCTATATTTCCGGCCTCTGCTATGGCCTGCGCCGCGCCCTGCTTGACGAGCTCACCGTTACGGAAGGCCCGCGCTATGAAGAACACGCCAAGGAATGGATGATCGCCAATCCTACCAAGACGCGCCTTGACGTGCCCGCCCTCAAGGTTCCGCTCAAGGGCAGAACCATCATCGACTCCACGGACAACTACTGCGAATACCAGTGCCGTGCCAGCATCTTCGACGTGGATTCCTTTGATTTCGGCCCCGGCGAGTCCGCGAAGAAGATCTATCGTTTCGGCATCGCCCTCGGCAATCCTGAAGATCCGCTCTATGCCATCATTTACGCTCCTGCCGAACGCATCGCCAAGGGCTATGAGCCCAAGGAAGGCGACGACGTGGACATGATCTTCTGGATGCAGGGCCGCATCGTGGACGAGCCCCTGACGGAAGAAGAGGTCGAGGCTCAGGCTGAAGCCGCTGGCAAGTAAGGAAGCCCTATGCAAGCCTTGAAGGATGTTTCTCTTCGCGTTGCCGGCGTCATCGAGGAGTCCATCGTCGATGGGCCCGGCATACGTTTCGTGCTTTTCCTTCAAGGATGCAGGCTCCATTGCCCCGGATGCCAGAACCCGCAGACATGGGACTTCGACGGAGGGACTCTTGTCCCGTCGGATGAGGTGCTGGCGCGAATCAAGGAAAATCCGCTGGTGCATGGCGTGACCTTCAGCGGCGGGGAGCCTTTCGAGCAGGCCGAGGCCTTGCTTCCCCTTGCGAAGGAGCTCAAAGCCCAGGGCTATCATCTGATGGCCTTTTCCGGCTTTACGCTTGAACAGCTTGTCCAGAAGCCGGAGTGCCGCGCCTTGCTGGAACAGCTCGACCTTCTTGTGGACGGCCCGTTCATCGAGGCCCAGAAGTCCCTCGACCTGCGCTTCCGCGGCTCCCGCAACCAGCGTATCCTTAATATGCCCAGCACCCGTGAAAACGGCTGGAATGCCGTTCTGGATAAGCTGAACGAAGCTGTGGAAAGATAGTGAGATATGTTGAGGGGGAGATAATCTCCCCCTCAAACACCCCCATAATTCAGAGCGGCGCTTTCCCGACTTGTCGGAAAAGCGCCGCTCTGCTTATGAAGGCATTGGGGGAACTTCATTTCAGTTCAGTTGAAAGCTTCTGCGAACCCAAAAGCGAGAGGCCGATGTCAGACGGAACAGTGTTCCGGCGGCATCGGCCTCTCGAATTATGGGGGCGTGGGGGAGATTATCTCCCCCACAAAAGAATCTTACTTCCAGTTGTCCATGCTGCAGTGCTTGACGCGGTCGCGTTCTTCAGCGGCCTTGCCGTCGTTGAAGCGGTCGAGCGTGCCGACGAGGTAGCCGGTGATGCGGCGGATGCGTTCGAACTTGACGTTGGTGCCGACGAGGACCTGGTCGGCAGCGACGGCTGCAGTGAGTTCAGTCTTGCAGAAAACCATCGGAGTGCTCCTTACAGTTTGATATTGGGAATTTTGTCCTGGGCTTCGCTGCGTTCGTCGCTGTTGCGGCTGTCGTGGACGTAGCCCTTGAGTCTTTTGAGAACGGAAAGCGGGATGCCTTCGCCATCGTGGCGGCCGCAGCGCGGGCAGACATCGCCGATGATGCCGGTGTAGCCGCAAACGGGGTCGCGGTCCACCGGGTGGTTGATGGAGCCGTAGCCGATGCCCATTTCCTTCATGGCCTTCACTATTTCTTCAAAGGCCTGCAGGTTGTTCATGGGGTCGCCATCGACTTCCACATAGCTGATGTGGCCGCCGTTGGTCAGCGCATGGTAGGGCGCTTCGAGGCGGAGCTTGTTGAAGGCCGAGATGGGGAAGTACACCGGCACATGGAAGGAGTTGGTGTAGTACTCGCGGTCCGTGATGCCCGGGATATTGCCGAACATACGGCGGTCGATGCGCACGAAGCGCCCGGCAAGGCCTTCGGCAGGCGTGGCGATGACCGTGAAGTTCATGCCGGTTTCCATGCCCTTGGCGTCGGCGCGTTCGCGCAGGTGGCTGACGATGCGCAGGCCCAGAGCCTGAGCGTCGGCGGATTCACCGTGGTGGACGCCCATGAGGGCCTTAAGGCATTCGGCAAGGCCGATGAAGCCGGTGGTAAGCGTGCCGTGCTTCAGGATGTCGCCAACTTCGTCGCCGGGGGTCAGGTCGTCGGAATCCAGCCAGATGCCCTGTCCCATAAGGAAGGGATAGTTGCGGCAGCGCTTCTGGGCCTGTATCTCGTAGCGTTCCAGCATCTGGGCGAAAACGAGGTCGATCTTCTCGTCGAATTCCTTGAAGAAGCCCTCGATGTCGCCGCGGTGGCGCAGGGCGATGCGCGGCAGGTTGATGGACGTGAAGGACAGGTTGCCGCGGCCGAAGGTGGTTTCGCGTTCGGGGTCGTGGCGGTTGGCCATGACGCGGGTACGGCAGCCCATGTAGGCAACTTCATGGTTCGGGTCGTTGCCGCGCAGGTACTGGGCGTTGAACGGCGCATCCATGAAGGAGAAGTTCGGGAACAGGCGCTTGGCGGAAACGCGGCAGGCCAGCTTGAAGAGGTCGTAGTTCGGGTCTTCGGGGTTGAAGCTGTAGCCTTCGCGCACCTTGAAGATGTGGATGGGGAAGATGGGCGTTTCGCCGTTGCCGAGGCCGGAATCTTCCGCAAGGAGCGTGTTCTTGATGACCATGCGGCCTTCGGGTGTGGTGTCCGTGCCGTAGTTGATGGAGCTGAAGGGCACCTGAGCGCCGGCGCGGCTGTGCATGGTGTTCAGGTTGTGCAGAAGGCCTTCCATGGCCTGATAGGTGTCGCGATCGGTCTTGGCGATGGCCTTTTCGATGACGCGCTCGGCTTCGTCGGCGGGAAGTTCCTTCACGAGCTGGGCACGCACGAAGGCAAGGCCCTCCTCACAGAGGATGGACTTGAAGGAAGAATATTCGCCGGTGGGGAAGGCGTAGGCTTTCAGTTCCTGCTTCACGTCCTTGCGGAAGGCGTCGGAAGCGTCGCGCATATCGAGAGCAAGATCGATGTTCTTGATGAAGCTGCGGGCGACGCCGGGAGCGAGACCGTACTCAAAGTTCGGGATGCTCTGGCCGCCATGCTGGTCGTTCTGGTTGGACTGGATGGCGATGCAGGCAAGGGCGCTGGCCGTCTGGATGCTGCCGGGTTCGCGCAGGTAGCCGTGGCCGGTGTTGAAGCCGTTGGTGAACAGCTTCTTGATGTCGATCTGGCAGCAGGTCGTGGTCAGGGACAGGAAGTCGAGGTCGTGGATGTGGATGTCGCCTTCTTCGTGGGCGCGGGTGAACTCGGGGGCCAGAAGATAGTTCTTATAGAAGGCCTTGGCCGCCTCGCTGCCGTAGCGGAGCATGGTTCCCATAGGCGTATCGCCGTCGATATTGGCGTTTTCGCGCTTCAGGTCGAAGTCCTTGGCATCCGTGAAGGAAAGGTCCTTCAGGGTGTTCATGAGGCGGGTCTTCATCTCGCGGACGCGGGTGCGTTCGTTGCGATAGAGGATATAGGCCTTGGCCGTACGGGCATGGCCGTTTTCGATGAGCACCTTTTCCACAAGGTCCTGAACGTGTTCCACGTCAGGCGTGTCGTTGCCTTCGGCTTCAAGGATATCGAGAACCTGATTGGCCAGATGGGTGGACATGGTCCTGTCGGTACCGCCCTGAGCTTTGGCCGCACGGAAGATGGCTTCATCTATCTTGGAGATATCGAAAGTGACGACTCGAGAATCTCGTTTTCTGATGAAGCGTATCATGGTTTCTCCTAACATCTTGGAAATATTGGATAAAAATGTGTTGTTTATAGCGGCGGCATTTCAGAGGGGAAAAAAAGAAAAAGGCAAGGGCCGAAGCCCTTCCCCTGAAAGGCAGTTCTAAAATAGCCCGTCTGCCGATTCAGGGCAAGCTGAGTTCCGAAAAGAACAATAGCTTAGAGAAATCTCGCTGGAAAAGATTCCAGAGACGGCGCGGGTTATCTGCAGGCCAGATTTTTTTTTGTGCAGAAAGGGCGGAAGCTCCGCCTTGACAGCGCGCCCATGTCAAAGTATAAAGGGAACGCAGCGGAAGGTTGCGAGCCGGGTTCCGGTTCCAGTTTTCTGCACATCTCACTGAACCGCAAAGGCGGTCTGGTAGGGTGGCCCGAAGAAGGCCTCCCTATTTTTTTATGATAAAGGTAGTATCCATGGGTAAAGGTCTCTCTCCTGATCAGATCATGCGCCGTGTGCGCGAAGCGGCTGAACCTGTAGCCGCCTCTTTCGGGCTGGCCATCTGGGGCATCGAAATGGTGTCCGGCGGCCGCGCCACGGTGCGCATCTATGTCGATGCCACTCCCGAAGCCCTTGC
Organism: Mailhella sp.; assembly: GCA_017408905.1. GTDB lineage: Bacteria > Desulfobacterota > Desulfovibrionia > Desulfovibrionales > Desulfovibrionaceae > Mailhella. The sequence continues at coordinate 9,299 of JAFQTU010000004.1, forward strand.
CGCCGGCGCTGAAGACGGCAGCGGCGAAGACGGTGTGCTCGAAGGCGTGTCCATCGACCAGTGCGCCGACATTTCCCGCCTCGTCGGCCTGGCGCTGGAAGTGGACGAAGTGTTCGCCGATGCCTGGGTGCTGGAAGTTTCTTCCCCCGGCTTCGAACGTATGTTCTTCGAACCCGCCCAGCTCAAGCCCTATGTCGGCCGCGATATCGACGTTTCCCTGCTCGATCCCCATCCCGAGATCGCCGGCCGCCGCAAGTTCAAGGGCCCGCTCAAGGCCGTCGAGGGCGACCGCTTCACCGTGGAAGTCCTGCTCTCCCAGTCCGAAGGCGAAAAGCCCGCCCCCACCGATGTCGTCATCCGCTGGGACATGGTGAAGAAGGCGCGCCTCATCCATATTTTCCCCGACACCAGCAAGCCCGGAGCCGGAAAGAACGCCAAGAAGGCGTCCGGCAAAGGCGGAGGTAAGTAAAACATGAGTCTGGAACTGAAAAAAGCTATCGAACAGATCAGCAAGGACAAGGGCCTCGATCGCGACATGCTCGTGAGCACCCTTGAAGAAGCTGTGCGTACCTCTGTCATCCGCAAGTACGGCGACGATCTGGACGTGGAAGTTCATTACAGCGACGATACTGGCGACATCGAAGTCTTCCAGTTCAAGTTCGTGGTGGAAGAAGTCGAGAACCCCCTCACGCAGATCTCTCTCGAAGACGCCCGCCAGCACGATCCTTCCATCCAGCTCGACGACGAAATGGGCTTCCGCCTCAAGGTCGAAGACCTTGGCCGCATCGCCGCCCAGTCCGCCAAGCAGGTCATCATCCAGCGTATGCGCGATGCCGAGCAGGAACAGGTGTTCAACGAATTCAAGGACCGCGTGGGCGAGATCGTCAGCGGCATGATCCAGCGCCGCGACAAGGGTGGCTGGGTCATCAACCTTGGCCGCACCGAAGCCCTCCTTGCCAAGGAAGAGCAGATCCCCCGCGAGCATTACAAGCGTAACGACCGCATCCAGGCCCTCATCATCGACGTGCGCCGCGAAGGCCGCGGCCCTCAGGTCATCGTGTCCCGCTCTCACCGCGACTACATGGCCGCCCTGTTCCGCCGCGAAGTGCCCGAAGTGGACGACGGTGCCGTGCAGATCATGGGTGTTGCCCGCGATCCCGGCTCCCGCGCCAAGGTGGCCGTGCTCTCCCGTGAGCGCGACATCGACCCCGTGGGCGCCTGCGTCGGCGTGCGCGGTTCCCGCATCCAGAACATCGTGCAGGAACTGCATGGCGAACGCATCGACATCGTGGTCTGGAGCCCCGACATCGCCACCTACGCCCGCAACGCCCTGGCCCCTGCCGTGGTCTCCCGCATCACTGTGGACGAAGCCAGCAACCTGCTCGAAGTGACCGTGCCGGACGATCAGCTCACCAACGCCATCGGTCGCAAGGGCCAGAACGTGAAGCTCGCCGCCAAGCTGCTCGGCTGGAAGATCGATATCTTCACCGAGTCCCGCTACAACGAGAGCAATGCTTCCGGCCGTGGCCTGGAACAGGTCGCCAGCGTGGCCGAAATCGCCGTTGATCGCCTTATGGACGCCGGTTTCCGCTCCCTTGAGGATCTGCGCGAAGCCTCCGACGGCGAGCTGGCCGAAAAGCTGGAACTCAACGCCGCCCGCATTGCCGATCTGCGTGCCGCTGTGAACTTCCTGAGCCCTGTTGTCGATGGTGAAGCCGCCGAGGCGGAAGAGGAATAAGAGCATGACGGAAAGGCGTGAGCCTGTCCGCATGTGCGTCATATGCCGACAGCGCTTTGCCAAGTCGCAGCTCCTGCGCCATGTGCCTGCCGTTGAAGGTGCCGCCGGGAACGGGCTTGAAGCTGATGAAAATGCAGTGAAGCCGGGCCGAGGCTGGTACGTATGCGAAAGCCAGCAGTGCCGGGAGCGCTTCGCAGGCATGAAATTCAGGCGCAAATCTCATAAGGGGAGCAAGAATGGAAAAAATAAAAGTCACTGATGCCGCCGCCGAGCTGGGCATTGCGCCCGCAGAACTGGTGGCCCGCCTGGGAAAGCTTGGCGTGAAGAAAACGTCCAAGGGTTCCATCTCCCCTGAAGAATTCGAAAATGTGAAGAAGTCGGAGGCCTCTGTGGAAGTTGTCCGCAAAGATGTAAGCAAAGACGTCATCGTACGTCGTCGTTCCAAGCCGGCCGCGGCCCCTGCCGCCGCCGAGCCTGCGGCAGAAGAGAAGCCCGCTTCCCCTGCGGCCCCTGCCGCTCCTGTGGAAGCCAAGGCCGCTCCCGCCGCCGAAAAGGCTCCCAAGGCCGCAAAGCCCGCTGAAGAAGCCAAGACCGAAAAGCCCCGCCGCGCCCGCGTGGTGGAGCCCAAGGCGACTCCTGCCGCCCGTATCGTGACCCCCAAGGCCGAACCTAAGGCCGCCGTGGTGGAAGCCCCCAAGGCCGAAGCTCCCAAAGCCGTGAAGCCTGCGGAAGAAGCCAAGGCCGAAGCCCCCCGCCGCGCCCGCGTGGTGGAGCCTAAGGCCGCCCCTGCCGCCCGTATCGTGACCCCCAAGGCCGAGCCTAAGGCCGCCGTGGTGGAAGCTCCCAAGGCCGCTCCTGCCGCCAAGGTCGCCGCTCCTGTGGAAGAAAAGGCCGCTGTGAAGGCCGAAGCTCCCAAGGCTGAACGCCGCGCCTCTGCCGCGTTCACGGCCGAACCCGAAGGCTCTTCCCAGCCCAGCCTCCTGCCTCCCGTGCAGGAACGCCGCCGCGAAGAGAAGGGCGAAGCGGAAGAGGCCCGCAAGGCCGCTCCTGCCGCCGAAAGCGCCGCCCCCCGTGTGCGCGTCATTTCCCGCCCCGATCCTACGCAGGCCCGCATCGTGCGCCCTGCCGCTCCCGGTGAAGGCCGTCCTTCCCGCGACGGTGAAGGACGCGGCGGCCGTGATGGCCGTGATGATCGTGGCGGCCGCGATATGCGCGGCCCTCGCGGTCCTCGTCCGACTGACGGTCGTGACGGCCGCGATGCCGACAGCCGTGATCGTGACAGCGCCCGTGGTCCTCGCGGTCCTCGTCCCGGCGGCAACCGTCCTTCCGGCCCTCGTCCCGGCGGTTTCGGCGGTGCGGCTCCCTTTGCCGCCCAGCCCCCCATGGAAAACGAGCAGAGCCGCAAGAAGCGCAACACCAAGAGCCGCCATTCCAACGACTTCCCGCGTGAGAACGAGGATTTCTCCCGCAGCCGTCACGCCGCTCCTGACCTCCATGATATGATGGATGAAGACGGCGGCATGGTGCGCCGTCGTTCCCACAAGCCCAAGAAGCAGCACCATCAGGCTCCTGCCGCTTCTACGGCTCCCATGAAGGCCGCCAAGCGCAAACTGCGCGTGGAAGAATCCATCCGTGTGGCCGACATGGCCCATCAGATGGGCGTGAAGTCCAGCGAGATCATCAAGATCCTGTTCGGCCTCGGCGTCATGGCCACCATCAACAACGCTCTGGATATCGACACTGCCACCCTCGTGGCCGCCGAATTCGGCTACGAAGTGGAAAAGGTCGGCTTCTCCGAAGAAGAGATCCTCACCTCCGTGGCCGCTGCGGATACCCCCGAAATGCTCAAGGGCCGCCCGCCTGTCGTGACCATCATGGGCCACGTTGACCATGGTAAGACCTCCCTGCTCGACGCCATCCGCAAGACCAGCGTCACCAGCGGCGAAGCTGGCGGCATCACCCAGCACATCGGTGCTTACCATGTGAAGACCAAGCGCGGCGATATCGTGTTCCTCGATACTCCCGGCCACGCCGCCTTCACCGCCATGCGCGCCCGCGGTGCCCAGCTCACCGACCTTGTGGTGCTGGTGGTGGCCGCCGACGACGGCGTCATGGACCAGACCCGCGAAGCCATCAACCACTCCCGCGCCGCCGGTGTGCCCATCATGGTGGCCGTGAACAAGATCGATAAGGAAACCGCCAACCCCGACCGCGTGCTCCGCGAGCTTGCCGAACTCGGCCTTCAGGCCGAAGAGTGGGGCGGCGACACCATCGTGGGCATGGTCTCCGCCAAGACTGGCAAGGGCCTCGACGACCTGCTCGAGCTCATCGCCCTTCAGGCCGAAGTGCTCGAACTCAAGGCCAACCCCGACAAGGCCGCCCGCGGCCACGTTGTGGAAGCCAAGCTGGACAAGGGCCGCGGCCCCGTGGCTACCGTGCTGGTGCAGGAAGGTACGCTCCGTCAGGGCGATATCTTCGTGTGCGGCGTGTTCTCCGGCCGTGTGCGTGCCATGTTCAACGACCAGGGCCGCAAGATCAAGGAAGCCGGGCCTTCCATGCCTGTGGAAATTCAGGGCTTCGACGGTGTGCCGGAAGCCGGTGAGGAATTCGTGGTGCTGTCCGATGAAAAGACGGCCCGCCGCATCGCCGAGACCCGCGCCACCAAGCAGCGTGAAAAGGAACTGGCCAAGGTCTCCCGCGTGACCCTCGAAAACTTCCTCAGCCAGCGCGCCGATGCCAAGGAAACCCTCGTGCTCAACGTGGTGCTCAAGGCCGACGTGCAGGGTTCTCTGGAAGCCATCACCGAATACCTCCGCAACAAGATCAGCACCGAAAAGGTGCGCATCGAGATCATCCACGGCGGTGCCGGTGCCATCTCCGAATCCGATATCATGCTGGCCGCGGCTTCCAACGCCATCATCATCGGCTTCAACGTGCGCCCGACTGCCAAGGTGAAGGAAGTGGCCGAGCAGGAACAGGTGGATATCCGCTTCTACGATATCATCTACAAGCTGGGTGAAGAGATCAAGGCCGCTATGGCCGGTATGCTGGCTCCTGTGTCCAAGGAAGTGTACCTTGGTCAGGCCGAAGTGCGCGATACCTTCTCCGTGCCCAAGGTCGGCGTCATTGCCGGCTGTATGGTCACGGACGGCAAGCTCACCCGCACCGCCCTTGCCCGCCTCCTGCGCGATGGCGTGGTGGTGTACACCGGCAAGATCGCCTCTCTCAAGCGCCATAAGGACGACGCCCGCGAAGTGGTGCGCAACCTCGAATGCGGCGTGGGCCTTGAGAACTTCCACGACATCAAGATCGGCGACGTTATCGAAGCCTTCGAAATGGTGGAAGAAGCCGCCTCTCTGGACTAAAAGAACCTGCTGAGGGGATGAACCTCTCCTCGGTACTGCCCATATGCCATCAGCCCGGTGTTTCCGAATTGTGTTCGGATTCATCGGGCTGATGTTTTTGTATCGAAGGGGCAGAAGAGCAGGGGAGAAGGGAGGAGTTCCGTGCGCCGAAGGTCAAATTCCCCTTGCCAACGCGGCCGGAAGGCTTTATTTAAAAAGGGAACCCCGGCATCTGCTACGAACAGACACCGGGGCTGGCACGGCGCGGTTTGCGCCCCCGTGCACGGTTGCTTCCGCGAGAATCATTTTTTCGACCCCGACCCATGCCACTGGGCCGGGGTCAACTGTTATTCAGCGCTAGACGCCGAGAACAGGACGAAGGCCACAGCTATAAGCAGGATGAAAACTGTCCGCATGGCTGACGCCCTCCTTTTCCGCTTGCGCCGTGCCGGGCGCATGGTCGAAGGGCAACCGTGCATGGGGGTTATAGCGTGCTCTTTTAGAGACGACAAGTGGTTAAGTGAAGCCTCTTTAAACAAAGAGCGGGGGAAGGTTGCCCTTCCCCCGCAGATCTTCGCTAAGCGCTAAGTCCTAAGCGGCATAACACCGCGCGGAATTAGAACTTGTACTGGAAGGTGAGGCTGGCGTACCAGTTGTCTTCGGTCCAGCCCTGATCCTTAGCAGTTTCATTGTCGAACTCGTTGATGATGTAGGCGAGTTCGAGGTGAGCGGCAAGGTTCTTGTAGATCTTGTACACGCTGTTCAGGGTGAATTCAACAGCGCTGTCTTCTTCGGTCAGGTAGTTCACGAAGGCGTAATCCTCATCAGCCATCTTACCAGCGTTCTTCTTGTCGTTGGTACCTTCCATGTAGGTCACATGGAAGCTGTGGGTAAGGTCTTCGAGGAAGGAAACATCTTCGATACCAGCCTGCACAGCCCAGGTGCCGGTGTTCTGGGTGTAACCGACATCGCTGGTAGCGAGGGAGAGGTTACCATCGTAGTAGTGGTTGGTACCGTTGAAGTAACCAGCGTTGGGCATATAGCCCTTGCCGTCCTTATCTTCGCCAGAGAAGTACCAGCCGCCGAGAACGGCAGTACCGAAGGGAAGGGCATAGGAGCCCTTGACCTGCACGTTCCAGCCCTGTTCGTTCTTACCGTTATCATCGGCGTTGAATTCGCCGTAGGCAGCGGAGAGCTTCAGGGTGAAGGGATCGAAGAAGGAGAAGGTGGAGGTGAAGCCGAGCCAGTAAGCATCGCCAGCACCAGCGGGACGACCAGCGTTCCACTGATCATTGCCATCAGCGAGATCGTCCAGAGTGGCGTAAGCGGCGTACACGGCACCGGAAACACCTTCGAACTTCAGGTTGGCAGCAACAGCGTAGATGTCGTCGGTGTTGTTGGTGTCGAGGTCGGTGTCACCGTCGGTGCCGAGGCGGGCCCAGATACCGGTGAGGCCGAGCCAATCGTTCACAGGAGCGGTCACAACGATACCTTCACGGTTGCCGTAGCCAGCGCCGAGGATGGAGTTGCTGCCGAAGGCTTCTTCGGGCAGACCAAGAGACTGACGGCCCATACGAACCTTGATGGCGGTGGTGGGCACGACCCAGTCGAGGTACAGCTGGCGGGTGGTGATGGTACCATCACCGTGCTTGCCAGAGGTGCCGTACTGCTTGGCGTGGTTCAGCTGGAACTGCACGAAGGCGGAGAGGTTTTCAGAGGCGGCCAGAGCCAGGTTCAGGCGCATACGATGGCGCATATCTTCCAGGTTAGCACCGGAGAAGTCGGAACCAGTGGAGAAGGAGTGGCGGTATTCACCGCTGACCTTCACGTCAACAGCGTTGGCGGGGGCGGTGGAAGCCACGACCATGCCAGCAGCGAGGAGAAGAGTAGCAAGCTTTTTCATAGTATCATTCCTTTGAAAAAAGTCGGCCCGGGATTGGGCCAGAGATTGGTGTGGAATTCCCTCTTTTCCAAAGTAGATCCATACTTGCGCAGAATGATTAGACTACGTAATTTTCGCTTTCGAAAAGCCCCCTATTAAGACCCCTATTATGGGCAGATGTCGCGCCGCAACTGTTCATGCCTGCTGGCAATGCCTGAAAAGGCTTCCCCTGTTCCGTTTCCGCGTCATGTGTCAGCTCGAAGCTTATCCAGATACAGCGCCCATCGTTCCATCATAAGGCGGCGCTCCGCAAGATGAACCGTGCGGTTATAGGCTCTGCCGTTGGGGTCGCGAACCATATGGGCAAGCTGATGCTCGATAAGGTCGTAGCGCTCTCCCAGAACTTCATCCAAAAGAGTTCGCGCCATTGCCCGGAATCCGTGCGGCGTCATTTCCTCCTTGCGTATCCCCACAGCGCGCAGAGCCGCCAGCATGGAGTTCGAGCCTATCGGGCCAGCTTTTCCCCATTGATGAGGGAATACCCATTCCTTGCCGCCGCTGACAGCATGAAGTTCCCGCAGTATCTTCAGAACCTGCGGGGCTAGAGGAACGATATGCGGCGTGCCGGTTTTGCTGGTGGTATAGCGCCATTCGCCGGAATCGAAATCGATATCGCCCCATCTGGCGTGCTGGAGTTCACCGGGCCGCACAAAAACATACGGCGCAATCTTCAGCGCACAGGAAATAACAAAGCTCCCGCGGTAGGAGTCAATGGTTCTCAGCAGGTGGCCTACCTGCTTAGGATCGGTCAGGGCGGCCCGGTGCTTTACGCGGTGGGATTTCAAACTCCCGCGCAGGGAAGGCATAGGGTCTGCTTCAGCTTTGCCCACGGCCACGGCGTAGCGCATGACCATTCCACAGACAACGGAAACCTTCTTGGCAAGGTGTATCCGTTCCTGCGCCTCGAAATGCTTGAGCAGGGCAAGAAAATCTGGAGCTTTCAGTTCAGCAATGGGCTTGCTTCCAAGCAAAGGGAAGACCGAATTTTTCAGCAGTCTGCGATAGACACGCAAGGTCTGCGGCTTGACCTTGGAGGAGTGGACGTCCAGCCATTCCTGCGAAACAACCTCGAAGGAATTCATGGCCCGATATTTTAATGAGGCCTTCCTTGCCTTGCGAATCTGCCCGGGATCAAGGCCGGAAGCCCGCTGAGCCCGCGCTTCGTCCCGCATCTGCCTTGCCTGCGCCAACGATACTTCCGGGAAGCGCCCAAACGTCAGCAGGTTTTCCTTGCCGTCGAGCTTTTTGTATTTCATCTTCCAATATTTGCCGCCGGAAGGATTGATCCGAAGGAAAAGGCCGCCTCCATCGAACAGTTTGTACATCTTCTCCTTCGGCTTGGCGCTTTGTATCTGTACGACGGTCAAGGGTTTTATCAGTCTTGCCATACCATACCTCGGGGCATTGAATCTCTAAATTGAGACCCCCATTCAGCCCCCCATTATTGAGGAGAGTCAATGGTGTTCCCCGGGGGAAAACAGGTAAGGAATGGGCGGGAGGAATGTGCAGTCAAAAAGAGCGCGGGCAAGGGCGGGAGGGCGCGCGTGATGGGGCAAATTTCCCTTGCCAACGCTCCCGGAAGGCTTTATTTAAAAAGGGAACCCCGGCATCTGCGCTAACAGACACCGGGGCTGGCACGGCGCGGTTTGCGCCCCCGTGCACGGTTGCCACAGCAGTCTTGTTTTTCGACCCCGACCCATCGCACTGGGCCGGGGTCAACTGTTATTCAGCGCTAGACGCCGAGAACAGGACGAAGGCCACAGCTATAAGCAGGATGAAAACTGTCCGCATGGCTGATGCCCTCCTTTTTCCGCTTGCGCCGTGCCAGGCGCATGGTCGAAGGGCAACCGTGCACGCGTGTTATAGCGTGCTCTTTGTACGGCCTCAAGGTTTTTCTTCGAGGAGGAGGAGATTCCGAGGTGCTATTAATTAAGGATAAAAATTTCCTAAATTTGTACGCAGTGAGAAAAAAATCGTAAAAAGGCGATAAAAATATCAAAATGTTAACGCTTTGTTAACAAAAAAGCCTTGATTTTGCCGTTAGAAAGGCGTAATTCTTACGCTGTGGAAAAGAGGGAATTCCACACCAATCCCTGGCCCAATCCCGGGCCGACTTTTTTCAAAGGAATGATACTATGAAAAAGCTTGCTACTCTTCTCCTCGCCGCTGGCATGGTCGTGGCTTCCACCGCCCCCGCCAACGCTGTTGACGTGAAGGTCAGCGGTGAATACCGCCACTCCTTCTCCACCGGTTCCGACTTCACTGGTGCCAACTCCGAAGACTTCCGTCATCGTATGCGCCTGAACCTGGCTCTGGCCGCCTCTGAAAACCTCTCTGCCTTCGTTCAGTTCCAGCTGAACCACGGCAACCAGTACGGCTCCGCCGACAAGCACGGTACCGGCTCCAACATCCAGACC
>JAFQTU010000005.1 GCA_017408905.1 Mailhella sp.
CCCTTCCAAGACTTTTAATTGGTATGGCGCAGGCTGTTGTTCCGCGTGAAGTCGAGTTTTGAGCAGAATTCGTCCTGCAACAGCACATAAACTGAGCGGCCCGGGCTGGATGCTTGCATCCGGCACGGGCCGCTCAGAATTATGGGGGGGAGGGGGAGATTATCTCCCCCTCAAGGCTCTTTCCAATCCTTCCTCTCTCCTCATTCCATAGGGGCGAGGAATTTGGAGCAGGCGATGTTGTCGGTTTCGTCCCACCAGGCGAAGCCAAGCTTATTCAGGTTTTCGTAGAACTCGTCCTGCTGTTCGGGGCTGACTTCGAAGCCGCAGGCCACGCGGCCGTATTCCGCGCCGTGGTTGCGGTAGTGGAACATGGTCACGTTGAAGTTCGTACCGAGGGTCTCGAGGAACTGGAGCAGGGCGCCGGTACGTTCCGGGAACTGGAAGGACAGGATGCGTTCGTTCTTCACGCTGGCCGGGGCCTTGCCGCCGATCATGTAGCGGACGTGGCTCTTGGCGAAGGTGTTACGCGTCATATCGGTCACGGCGTAGCCGGAGGAGCGCAAGTCGTCGATGATCTTTTCCAGCTCTTCGGTGCCGCCGGTGAGGCGCAGAGAGGTGAAGATCTCGGCCTGCTTCGGGTCGGACACGCGGTAGTTGAATTCCGTCACCATGCGCTGGCCCAGCTTCTTGCACAGGGCGAGGAACGCGCCCGGCTTTTCGGGGATGGTCACGGAAATGATGCCTTCGCGGCGTTCACCGACTTCGCAGCGTTCGGAAACGAAGCGCAGGGTGTGGAAGTTCATGTTCGCGCCGGACAGGATGCAGACCATGCGCGCACCCTTGATATCGTGTTCGGCGGCGTACTTCTTGAGCCCGGCAAGGGAGAGCGCGCCGGAAGGTTCGGCAATGGCGCGGGTGTCGTCGAAGATATCCTTGAGTGCGGCGCAGATCTCGTCGTTCGAGCAGGTGATGACCTCGTCGAGGTTCTCGCGCAGGACGCGGAAGGTCTCGTTGCCGATGCGGCGCACGGCCACGCCGTCCGCAAACAGGGACACGCGGTCGAGCGTGACGGGTTCACCGGCTTCCCACGCGGCCTGAAGGCAGGCGGAGCCCTTGGCTTCCACGCCGATGACCTTCACGTCCGGCAGGACCTGCTTGATATACACGGCTACACCGGCGGCCAGACCGCCGCCGCCCACCTGCACGAAAACATGGGTGAGGCGGCTGTCCTGTTCGAGGAGCTCACGGGCGATAGTACCCTGACCGGCGATGACGTCCGGGTCGTCGTAGGGCGGGATGAGCGTCAGGCCGCCTTCCTTGGCGAGGCGCTGGGATTCGGCGTAGGCCTCGTCGAAGCTGTTGCCGAAGAGCACCACGTTGCCGCCGAAGCGGCGCACGGCGTCCACCTTGATGTCGGGCGTGGTCTTGGGCATGACGATGGTGGCCTTCACGCCGAGGCGCGAACCGGAAAGGGCGCATCCCTGGGCATGGTTGCCTGCGGAAGCCGCAATGACGCCGCGCTCCTTGGCCTCGGCCGGGAGCTGGGCTATCTTGTTGTACGCGCCGCGCAGTTTGAAGGAGTGCACGGGCTGGAGGTCTTCGCGCTTGAGGCAGACCCGGCAGCCGATACGTTCGGAGAGCTTCTCCATGTGTTCGAGCGGGGTCACGCGGGCCACGTCATAGACGGGCGTGAGCAGTATCTTGCGCAGATATTCAGAGGAAGTGGGCTGTTCGATGGACATACGGTACTCCGATGCGGCCCCAAGGGCGGCGCACCTTTTATTCAAGGCCGGGTTCGGCCTGTTCTTCGGTCTTTTTCGCGGGCTTGCGCAGGGCGTAAAGCTCGTCGCGGGCGGCTTCCCACGTCGGTTCGGCAAATTCGCTCTCACGGCTGGGCGTGATGTACACGATGCTCTGCTGGCCGTTCTGCGTTACACGCACGCCTACGCGCTGGCCTTCTTCGCTGGCCTTCACCGCCTTGGGGGAATAGGAGGCCACAAGAGCGGCGGCCTTCTGTACGGACTCGCTGTCCCATTCGCGGGAAGAGCGGCCGATGGCGATAGGCCCGGGGAAGCCTGCCAGCTTGAAGTGCAGGTCGTCCTTGCGCAGGAGGTCGGCATAAATTTCATTGTCGTATTTCTGGCGGCCCACAGCCAGCCAGAAGTCGCCCATCCAGAACTGGCGGCCAGTGTCGGCAAGGCGGAAATCGTTCACCGTAGGGGCGTCGAGGCGGGAAAGCACGGGCCAGAAGCGGCGGGTGTTCTCCTTTTCGGTGAGCTTGCATCCGCCGCCGGGGGTGGGTATCTCGGTGATGCCGAAGTGCTCGGCAAGCGCAAGCTGGTCCTTGCGGCCGCGGCCGTTGAAGCCCTTCAGCTTCTCGCGGTCCACAAGGCCGGATTCCTCCATGGGGGTCGGGTCCATGAGTTTGGCCGAAAGCGGGCGCAGGAGCACGTCCTTCACGTTGGCGTCGCGGCGTATGGCGTTCAGGGTGTCGCGGCGCTGGCTCATGGGGCGCTGGCCCAGCACTTCGCCGGAAATGATGAACGATGCGCCGTACTCCTGCATGAGCTCGCGGGCGCGGGAAATCATCACGATCTTGCAGTCCACGCAGGGGTTCATGGCCGAACCGTAGCCGTGGGCCGGGCCGCGCTTCAGAAGCTCCACGAATTCGGCGCTCACGTCCACCGGGTCGATGTCGAGGCCGTATTCCTTCTCCCAGTGCCCAAGGCGGCCGGGGTGGCCGAAAAAGGGCGAAAAGAAATGCAGGCACTTGACCTTCAAGCCCTGCTCCATCACCAGACGGGCGGCGAGGATGCTGTCCAGCCCGCCCGAAAAGAGTGCTATGCCGTCGTAATGTTTCATGCCCCTTTGATAGATGCTAACTGCCCCGCTGGCAAGTCTTTCTCTTGCTCCCGGCGAACTGTTTTGCTATTCTTTTCCCACTAAACCTCTAGGGAGATATCGGTAATGGCCAAAAAGCCTCTCATTTCCGCTGAAGACGCCCGCCGCGAGGCGCTTAAAACCGCCCTCAGCACCATCGAACGCAAGTATGGTCAGGGCGCTGTCATGAAGCTTTCCGACGGCGCACATGTACAAGTTCCCGTCATTCCCACCGGCTCCATCGGCCTCGACCTTGCCCTTGGCATTGGCGGCGTGCCGCGCGGCCGCGTGACCGAGATATACGGCCCTGAATCTTCGGGCAAAACCACCCTTACCCTGCACATCATCGCCGAATGCCAGCGCATGGGCGGCGTGGCGGCCTTCATCGACGCCGAACACGCCCTCGACGTGACCTATGCCGCGCGCCTTGGCGTGAAGACCGACGAACTGCTCATCTCCCAGCCCGACCACGGCGAGCAGGCCCTCGATATCGCCGATATGCTGGTGCGTTCCGGCGCTGTGGACATCGTGGTCATCGACTCCGTGGCCGCCCTCATCCCGCAGGCCGAACTCGACGGTGCTATGGGTGAAACGCAGGTAGGCGGTCAGGCCCGCCTGATGTCGCACGCCATGCGCAAGCTCACCGGCACTATCCACAAGTCCCGCACCTGCGTCATCTTCATCAACCAGATCCGCATGAAGATCGGCCAGATGGGCTACGGCAGCCCCGAAACCACCACCGGCGGCAACGCTCTGAAGTTCTACAGCTCCGTGCGCATGGATATCCGCCGCACCCAGACCCTGAAGGACAAGGACGAAGCCTACGGTTCCCTTACCCGCGTGAAAGTGGTGAAAAACAAGATGGCCCCCCCCTTCCGCGAAGCCAAGTTCGACATTATATGGGGTACAGGCATCTCCCGCTCCGGCGAGATCCTCGACATGGCTGTTGAAGCCGGTATCGTGGACAAGAGCGGCGCCTGGTTCGCCTACGGCGACGAAAAGCTTGGGCAGGGCCGCGACCGTGTGCGCGACCTGCTGAACGAAAACCTCGCCCTGCGTGACGAGATAGAAGCCAAGGTGCGCGAACACCTCGGCTTCGGAGAGGGGGCTCCTGTGGCTTCGGCCGCGGAATTCCCCGCAGGTGAAGACGCCTACGACGAGTATTGATACGACCCGACCTTGATATGCGCAGGGGAGGGAACTCCCCTGTGTGCCTTAAAACAGCCCTCTGATAAGGAGCCCCTATGCTTACCGCTAAAGAGATCCGCCATAAATTCCTTGAGTATTTCCGCAAGCACGGCCACGCCATCGAGCCTTCCTCCTCCCTCGTTCCCAAGGACGACCCCACGCTGATGTTCACCAACGCTGGCATGGTGCAGTTCAAGAAGATGTACCTCGGGCAGGAGAAGCGTTCCTACAACTGCGCCGCCACCTCCCAGAAGTGCCTCCGCGTGAGCGGCAAGCACAACGACCTTGAGAACGTGGGCCGCACTGCCCGCCACCACACCTTCTTCGAAATGCTGGGCAACTTCGCCTTTGCCTCCTACTTCAAGCGCGAAGCCATCACCTACGCATGGGAATTCATCACCGAAGAGCTGAAGCTTCCCAAGGAACGCCTCTACGTCTCCGTGTTCCAGGACGACGACGAAGCCTTCGCCCTCTGGCAGGAGATAGCCGGACTCGCCCCCGAACGCATCATCCGCATGGGCGAGAAGGACAACTTCTGGACTATGGGCGACACCGGCCCCTGCGGCCCCTGCTCCGAAATCTACGTGGATCAGGGCGAAGACATGAAGTGCGGCCCGGACTGCGGCATCGGCAAGTGCGACTGCGACCGCTTCCTTGAGATCTGGAACCTCGTGTTCACCCAGTACGACCAGAAGAAGCCCGGCGAGCGTGAACTGCTCGAACATCCCAACATCGATACCGGCATGGGCCTCGAGCGCATCGCCGCCATCTGTCAGGGCAAGCGCTCCAACTTCGACTGCGACCTGTTCCAGGACATCATCCAGTACGCCGCTTCCGTGGCGGGCGTGGAATATTCCTTCTCCGCTCCCGACACCAACGACGTGGATACCGCCCTGCGCGTCATTGCCGACCACAGCCGCTCCACGGCCTTCATGATTGCCGACGGCATCCTTCCCTCCAACGAAGGCCGCGGCTACGTGCTTCGCCGCCTCATCCGCCGCGCCCTGCGCTTCTCCACCCTCATGGGCGTGCAGGAAGCCTTCCTGTACAAGACCGTGGGCAAGGTGGTCGACGTCATGGGCGACGACTACCCCGAACTGCGCGAACACGCCGACTTCATCTCCAAGGTGGTCTTCGAGGAAGAGAACCGCTTCCGCGTGACCCTTGACAAGGGCCTCGCCATGCTCGACAGCGAGCTCGCCGCCCTTGCCGCCGAAGGCAAGACCGTCATCCCCGGTGAAGTGGCCTTCCGCCTCAACGACACCTTTGGCTTCCCGCTCGACATCGTTTCCGACGTGGCCTACAAGCGCGGCTTCACCGTGGACGAGGAAGGCTTCCTCGAACATATGCAGGCCCAGCGCGAACGCGCCCGCGCCGCGTGGAAGGGTTCCGGCGAAAAGGACCTTGCCGGCCGCTTCAAGGGCCTGCTCGAAGAAGGCGTGCAGTCCGAATTCGTGGGCTATGACTTCCTCAAGGCCGATTCCCGCATCGTGGCCCTGCTCGACGAAGACGCCCTGCCCGTGGACGTGCTGAACGTGGGCGACAAGGGCTTCGTCGTCACCCTCAAGACGCCTTTCTACGGTGCTGGCGGCGGTCAGGTGGGCGACACCGGCTTCATCACCGCCCCCGAAGGCAAGCTGAAAGTTACCGATACCGTCAAGCCCATGCCCACCCTCATCGTGATGCAGGTGGAAGTGACCGAAGGCGTTGTCCATGCCGATCAGGAAGTCAGCCTCGAAGTGACCGAAGGCATCCGCTTCGACACCATGCGCAACCATTCCTGCACCCATCTCCTGCAGGCCGCCCTGCGCAAGGTGCTGGGTACGCATGTGCATCAGGCCGGTTCTTCCGTCGGCCCCGACCATCTGCGCTTCGACTTCACGCACATCTCGGCCATGACTCCCGAAGAGATCAGCGCCGTGGAACACGAAGTGAACGCCATGATCCTTGCCGACCACCCCGTGGTGGCCAAGGAAATGAGCTACGACGAGGCTGTGCAGACCGGCGCCCTCGCCCTGTTCAACGAAAAGTACGGCGACAAGGTGCGCGTGCTCTTCATGGGCAGTGAAGGCGAAACTCCCTGCTCCGTGGAATTCTGCGGCGGCACGCACCTTTCCCGCACGGGTCAGGCCGGTTCTTTCGTCATCCTGTCCGAAGGCGGCGTGGCCGCCGGTGTGCGCCGCATCGAAGCCGCTACCGGCTGGAACGCCTACGCGGTCATGGCCAAGCGCCGCGCCGAACTGAACGAGCTTTCCGCCATGCTCAAGGTGCGCTCTTCCGACCTTGCTTCCCGCGTGGACGCCATGCAGAAGGAAATCAAGGCCCTGCGCAAGGAACTCGAAAAGGCTCAGGCCGCTTCCTGCGGCGACGTGATGAGCGCTGTTGAAGACATCAACGGCGTCAAGGTGCTGGCGGTCAAGGCCGGTTCCATGAACGTCAAGGCCCTGCGCGAAATGATGGACGACGTGCGTTCCAAGCTACCTTCCGGCATCGCCTGCCTCGTGGGCGAAGACGGCGGCAAGGCCCAGATGCTGCTCTACGTCTCCAAGGACCTGCACGACCGCTTCACCGCCCCCGCCCTTATCAAGGAAGTGGCCGCGGCCATCTCCGGCTCCGGCGGTGGCCGTCCCGATCAGGCCCAGGCTGGCGGCACTAACCCCGCCGGTATCGACGAGGCCTTCAAGATCCTGAAAGAAAAGGTTAAGGGATAGTTTGGATTTCTGGGGAAGGGGAAACTTCGAGAAGGATACGCTTTAAATTTTATCAATGTGAAATAAAAAGATAAACTTTAAAGCTACCCGTCCGATACTCACGTAAATACGCACATCTTAAAAAGATGTGATTGGCCTTCTCGGGACGAGCGTGAGTATCCCTTTTCGAGGTTTTCGAAGCCCCCTTATACGCCATAAGCACCAACGGGCCGCCTTCGGGCGGCTCTTATCTTTTAACAGCGGCACAATGGGAGTTTTGGCTTGCCTCATTTTTGAAGAGTACGCGTGTTCTTCGGCTTCCTCCTCGCTCGAGAAATGTTCCTTTTCGTCTTCTCCTCTTCCGCCTTTCTTTGAGCTATGGCCAGAGTTCCAACTGTGCCGAAGGAAACATGAGCGATGCGTTTGACGTATTCGAGCCAGTTTTCAGTCGAAGTTCTCAGCGCAGCCCATTCGTTTTCGTGGTAGATGATGTTGATAGGCTTGTTGATTGCGTACCCAGCAAGACGCATACGCAGGGCGTGCTCGGCATCTATCCATGAGCCATCGACGTGTTCACCGAGTTCCTTTTTGACTTTTAGGAGATAGGATTTGTAGTCGGGTGGAAAGTCAAAATTACTAGACTGTATAACCTTTTTAGCATGTCAGTCGGGAAGAAGTTTTTTTTGCTTCAGAAGGAGGGTACGATTTTTCTTTCTTGCCGCCTGTTCCTGCTGATACCGTCGATTAACACTTATTCTGCTGGCGGTTTTCAGGTCTATTTTTGTAATGCCTTCAGATGAAAATTACCGATTGAGATACGGTCTAAAAAAGCCCTTCCTATGCCCGTTGAAAACGCCATTAAGAGCGGAATTGTTCCAACTGGTCTCCGTGAGAATTGCCTCTAGGCAGAAATTGACGGTGCGAGCGGTCCAATGCGAAAAAAAGCAGAAGAATCCCGCCGAAAAGCCATGGATTCCATTATCATATCCACCACAATGCCCCCTACTGAATGGACGAAGGATATTGTGGGTATTGTGAATGGCTTTTCCGTCATAGGGACGGGGCCGATTGCGGAGCTTTGTTCTACGCTAACCGATATTTTGGAGAAGAATCTAAAGCATATCATGGTAAGCTTACCTATGCTAAAAATAACGCCATATTAAGGGCTACGGAAGAATCTTTAACTCTTGGAGCAAATATGATTTTGGGGATGCAGGTAAATATCACTGAAATTTCCGCACTAAAAGGTATGCTTCAGGTGGCTGTTATTGGTACGGCATTGAAGCATGACGTTGAATAGAGAACCTACTCTGGCTGTAGAAAATTTATGCGCGCCAGCTTAACACAAAAGGCCGGAGCTTTTCAGCTCCGGCCTTGAGTGTCTTTGGCCCGTGGGGATTATCCCCTATACGCGATTAGTTGGCAGCCTTCTTGGCAATCAGTTCTTCGGAGATGCTGGTGGGCACCTTTTCGTAATGGTCGAACTGCATGGAGAAGGTGGCGCGGCCCTGAGAGCGGGAACGCAGGTCGGTGGCGTAGCCGAACATTTCGGAGAGCGGCACGTGGCAGGCAATGACCTGAGCACCGGCGCGGGGTTCCATGCCCTGCACCTTGCCGCGGCGGCCGTTGAGGTCGCCCATGACGTCGCCGAGGTATTCTTCGGGAGTGACCACTTCAACGCTCATGATGGGTTCGAGCAGAACGGGGCTGGCCTTGCGCATGGCGTCCTTGATGGCCATGGAGCCGGCCACGTAGAAGGCCTGTTCGGAGGAGTCGACTTCGTGGTAGGAGCCGAACACCAGGTTGACCTTGACGTCCACGGCGGGGAAGCCGGCGAGAACGCCGCTCTTCAGAGCGTCCTGCATACCCTTGTCGATAGCAGGGATGTATTCCTTGGGAATCACGCCGCCAGTGATGGAGTTGACGAACTCGTAACCGTTGCCGGGATTGGGTTCGACTTCGATGACAGCATGACCGTACTGACCGCGGCCG
>JAFQTU010000044.1 GCA_017408905.1 Mailhella sp.
CCCCCCCCCCCCCCCCAAAAAAGTCATCGTTTCCCTCGGAGTCTCCTTCCACTGGAGAAATACATGGGTCTTCTCAACAGCACTCGTGTTTCCGCCGTTGTCGGCGGCAAGGAAATCATTCTGGAGACTGGCCGTCTGGCTCGTCAGGCCAACGGTGCCATCTGGGTCCAGTGCGGTGGCACGGTGGCTCTTGTCACCGTGTGTGAAGCCGTGCTCGACACGCCCAAGGACTTCTTCCCCCTCACCGTGGAATACGCCGAACGCATGTACGCCGCCGGCCGCATCCCCGGCAACTTCTTCCGTCGTGAGATCGGCCGTCCCAGCGACCACGAGACCCTCATCGCCCGTCTCATCGACCGCCCCATCCGTCCTCTCTTCCCCAAGGGCTACGGCAACGAAGTTCAGGTGCTCGCCACCGTCATCTCTGCCGACGGCGTGAACGATCCTGACGTGCTGTGCATCACCGCCGCTTCTGCCGCCACCTGCATTTCCTCCATTCCCTTCGCCGGCCCTGTTGCCGGTGCTCGCCTCGGCCGTGTGGACGGTCAGTTCGTGCTGAACCCCACCACCGAAGAACAGGCCCGCTCCGACATGGACATCACCCTCGCCGCTTCCCGTGACGCCGTGGTCATGGTGGAAGGCGAAGCCAAGCTCGTGAAGGAACAGGACCTCATCGACGGTCTCAACTGGGCCCACAAGGCCATCCAGCCCCTCATCGACGCTCAGGAAGAGCTCGTGAAGCTGGTCGGCAAGGCCAAGACCGAATTCACTCCCAAGCAGGACGATCCCGAACTCTTCGCCTACGTGGAAGACCTCGCCATCAAGTCCGGCATGGAAGACGCCCTGCGCACCATCGACAAGATGGAACGCAAGGACGCCCGCAAGGCCGTGAAGGACAAGGTGAAGGCCCTCATGGCCACTGACGAGCGCTACGGCGAAGACGCCGCCGCCCAGGCCTGCATCGGCGAGATCCTCGAACACCTCGAAAAGAAGCTCGTGCGCCAGCGTGTGGTGAACGAAGGCCTGCGCATCGACGCCCGCGACACCAAGACCGTGCGCCCCATCGAGATCGAAACTTCCGTCCTGCCCCGCGCCCACGGCTCCGTGCTCTTCGCCCGCGGCGAAACCAAGACCCTCGCCGTGGCCACCCTCGGCTCTTCCGGCGATGAGCAGAAGGTCGATACCCTGAAGGGCGATGAAAGCAAGCGCTTCATGCTGCACTACAACTTCCCGCCCTACACCGTGGGCGAAGTGAAGTCCGTGCGCGTGTCCCGCCGCGAAATCGGCCACGGCCATCTTGCCGAACGCGCCCTCAAGGCCGTTCTGCCCTCCGCCGAATCCTTCCCCTACACCATCCGCGTGGTGTCCGATACGCTGGAATCCAACGGCTCTTCCTCCATGGCCGCTGTCTGCGGCGGCTGCCTGTCCCTCATGGACGCCGGTGTGCCGATCTCCGCTCCCGTGGCCGGTGTGGCTATGGGCCTCATCAAGGACGGCGACACCTACACCGTGCTGACCGACATCCTCGGTGACGAAGACGCCCTCGGCGATATGGACTTCAAGATCGCCGGTACGGCCGAAGGCATCAGCGCCATCCAGATGGACATCAAGATCAACGGCCTACCCACCGAAGTCATGGCCCGCGCCATGGAACAGGCCCGTGTGGCCCGCCTGCACATCCTCGGCGTCATGGCTGAAGCCCTGCCCGAAGCCCGCCCCGAACTCTCCCCCTATGCTCCCCAGCATGAGGAAGTGTACGTGAACCCCGAGATCATCCGCATGATCATCGGCCCCGGCGGCAAGAACATCAAGGCCATCACCTCTGCCACCGGCGCCGCCATCGACATCGAGGATTCCGGCCGCATCACCATCTTCGCCCCCACCCAGCAGGCCATGGACGCCGCCAAGGAAATGGTGCTCTACTACGACCAGCACGCTGAACTCGGCAAGAACTACAATGCCAAGGTGAAGCGCATCCTTGAAATCGGCGCTATCGTGGAGATCCTGCCCAACCTCGAAGCCCTCGTGCACATCTCCCAGCTCGACACCAACCGCGTGGAAAAGACCGAAGATGTGGCCCACCTCGGCGAAGACATGATGGTCAAGGTCATCGAGATCAACGGCGACCGCATCCGCGCTTCCCGCAAGGCCTGCATCCTCGAAGCCCAGGGCATCGAATGGAACCCTGAAGACACCGCCCGTCCTGCTCCCCGCCGCGAATCCCGCGAAGGCGGCGACCGCGACCGTCGCAACGAACGCCGCGGTGAACGCCGTGACCGTGGCGACCGCCCCCGCCGCAAGGAAGACTAAGCGAGAACCGAGGGGGAGGTGATCTCCTCCTCGAACGCTCCATACTTCAGAAGCCCGATGTTTCCGAACAGCTTTCGGAGGCATCGGGCTTCTGCGTTATGCCGGAGAAGGGACGGCGACGCCCCCGGCGGCAGGCGGACCTCCCGCCCGGCCCGCCGCTTTTCGCGATGCGGAAAAAGCCGCCAGCATGGCCGAGTTCCCGGCAGAAAATTTTTGTTTCCCTGCCATAATGCCCGCTCTATCTACTTGCCCAACCGGCTTCCATAGCATACAAATAAGGAAAGGACGCCAGCGGAGGCGGAATCGACCCCGTTGAGCATCTTCGTCATAAAGCCGCCGGACATTCCGGCCCCTACAGAGCTATTCGAACCGTGCGCAGGGAGCATTCCCCCGCCCGGCTCTCCGAGGAGATACAGTAATGGAAAAGTTAGATCTGCTGGCTCAGCGTATCGATAGTCTCATTCAGGAACTCAACCGCCTTCGCGAGGAAAATCACAGCCTTCGCGAAGAGGGCAAGAAGCTCCGTGAAGAAGGCGACAGGCTCCGTGAAGACCTTGAACTCGGCCAGATGACGGCTGAAGAGCTTCAGGAAAAGCTGAATACCGCCTTCAATGTGCAGGCCGAGGCGGCCACCCGCGTGGATGCCCTCATCGGCCGTATCCAGAGCGCACTGCCCATGCCGGAAGAACAGCAGAACGGATAATTTCAGTAGGCCGCCATGGAAAGCTATCAGCTCGACGTATGCGAACTCAAACTGGCCTTCCGCACCAGCGCAGGGCCGGAGCGCGTGGAACGTGCGCGCCGCTACGTTGACACTCTGTACGATCAGATGAAGGCGTACGGCGGCCCCCTTGGCAAGGATAAGGTGCTTGTCATGCTTCTCATCAGCCTTGCGGACGATTTCCTCCAGCTCCGCGATAAGCACAGTCAGGCTGACGACAGGCTGGATAAGCTGTTGCAAAGTTTGAAAGAAAACGGCATGGAATCGGGGAGCGGCGATATGCCCCCGGCGGGGATCTAGCCCGCGCCTGCCGTACGTATTCCCTGGAGTGTTCGTGGGTAACTAGCTTGCGCCGGCCTCACTAGCGTTAGCAGGGGGCCAGAACCCGGAATGGTGCGCATGCCCGCCCCAGTGCGGGAAGTCTGAAGTTCCGGCCAGGCTCCCACCTTGAGACCACCAGGTCTCGTGCCAGCAGTTGTTCACGGCATTCCGGGGTCTTTGCGTCTTTTCTCCTGCCATCCCTTCCCGTTCGGCGTTTTGCCTTTGTGGGCTCGCGGTTCATGCCGCGGCCTGCTTTCGCGCGTCCAAAACCATTCAGGAACAATCGGGGTCAGCCCCGTTAACATATCGAAGGTACTATCATGGGAAATTCCATATTTTACGTCCTTGCCGTCGTGGCCCTTGTGCTCGGCGCGTTCATAGGCGTTTTCATACAGCGTAATGTCACCAGCAAGCGCATAGGCGAAGCCAACGACCTTGCCCGCCGCATCGTGGACGAGGCCCGCAAGGAAGCTCAGGCACAGAAGAAGGAGATACTGCTTCAGGGCCAGAACGAGGTCTTCAGCCAGAAGCATGCCCTTGAAGCGGAGTACAAGGAGCAGGAACGCGTCCTCAAGAACCGCGAGAAGAAACTGCAGGACATCACCGACCGCATGGAAGAGAAGATGGAGCGCATCACGCAGAAAGAGCACGACATCCTCATCCAGGAGAAAGAGCAGAACCAGCGCGAGCGCCTTATTTCCGAGAAGGAGACCCTGCTCGAATCCAAGCTCGACGAACAGGAACGCCGCCTTCAGGAAGTTTCCGGCCTGACCGCCGAGGAAGCCAAGGCCCGCCTCTTCGAAGAGATCGAGTCCCGCACCCGCCACGAAGCCGCCAAGATGATGCGCGTCATCGAGACGGAAGCCAAGGAGACCGCCGACCGCAAGGCCAAGGAGATCCTTGCCTGCGCCATACAGCGCTATGCAGGCGACTACGTGGGCGAACAGACCGTGACCGCCGTGACCCTGCCCAGCGAAGATATGAAGGGCCGCATCATCGGCCGTGAAGGCCGCAATATCCGCGCCCTTGAAGCCGCGACCGGCGTTGACCTCATCATCGACGATACGCCCGAGACCGTCATCCTTTCCGCCTACAGCCCCATCCGCCGCCAGGTGGCCCGCATGGCCCTGGAACGCCTCATTCAGGACGGCCGCATCCATCCCGCCCGTATCGAGGATATCGTGCACAAGTGCGAACAGGAACTGGAAGTGCAGATCCGCGAAGTGGGCGAACAGGCCACCTTCGATGCCGGTGTGCATGGCATCCATCCCGATATCGTGCGCCTGCTCGGCCAGCTCAAGTACCGCACCAGCTTCACGCAGAACGTGCTCCAGCATTCCCTTGAAGTGTCCGCCCTCTGCGGCATGATGGCCGCCGAACTCGGCATGGACATCAAGCGCGCCCGCCGTGCCGGCCTCCTGCACGATATCGGCAAGGCCGTGGACCACGAGGTCGAAGGCTCCCATGCCGTCATCGGTGCGGATATCGCCAAGAAGTACGGCGAAGGCAAGGATATCGTCCACGCCATCGCCGCCCACCATGAAGACGTTCGCCCCGAGACTGCGCTTGCCGTTCTGGTGCAGGCAGCCGACTCCCTTTCCGGTGCCCGCCCCGGTGCACGCAAGGAACTGCTTGAAAACTACGTCAAGCGCCTTGAAGACCTTGAGAACATCGCGGATTCCTTCGACGGCGTGGCCAAGTCCTACGCCATTCAGGCCGGTCGTGAACTGCGCGTGATCGTCAACTCCGATAACGTGGACGACGACAGCACCTACCTGCTCTGCAAGGACATCTCCGCGAAGATCGAGGAAAACCTCACCTATCCCGGCCAGATCCGCGTGACCGTCATCCGCGAACGCCGCGCCGTGGGTTTTGCCAAGTAGCCATTCCCAACTGAAAAGGAACTGCTCCCATGTTCAATGCTCCTGCTGATTTCACGCCGGACTTTTCCAAGGCAGGCGGCCTTATCGCCGCCGTGGCACAGGACGCCGCCACCGGCGAAGTGCTCATGCTCGCATGGATGAACGAAGAGGCCTGGAAGGCCACGCTTGCCACGGGCGAAGCCCATTACTGGAGCCGCAGCCGCCAGAGCCTCTGGCATAAGGGCGAAAGCTCCGGCATGGTGCAGAAGGTCAAGGCCATCCGCCTCGACTGCGATGCCGATGCCGTGGTCATGGAGATCGAACAGATAGGCGGCTCCGCCTGCCACACCGGCCGCACGAGCTGTTTCTACCGCCGCATTGTGCCCGGTTCTTCCGAAGTCAGCATCTGCTGCCCGCAGGTCTTCGATCCTGCGGAAGTTTACAAGAAATAGAGGTTTCGCCATGGACAGCAAGCTTAAGCTCGGTATCCCCAAAGGTTCTCTTGAAGAAGCCACCATTTCCCTTTTCGAAAAGGCCGGCTGGAAGATACATAAGCATGTGCGGAACTATTTCCCCGACATCAATGACCGCGAGATAACCGCGCGCCTCTGCCGCGTGCAGGAAATCCCCGAGTACATCCAGAACGGCATCCTCGACCTCGCCCTGACCGGCAAGGACTGGCTGGAAGAACGTCAGGTCGAATACGGCCCCAAGGACGGCGAAGCTCCCGTGGTGGTGATTTCCGACCTCATCTATTCCAAGGTGTCCAACCGCAAGGCCCGCTGGGTGCTGGCCGTGGCTGGCGATTCTGAATACGAGAAGGCCGAAGACCTTGCCGGAAAGCGCATTTCCACCGAACTCCTCGGCGTGACCAAGCGCTACTTCGAAGCGAAGGGCATCGACGTTCAGGTCAACTACTCCTGGGGCGCAACCGAAGCCAAGGTGGTGGAAGGCCTTGCCGACGCCATCGTGGAAGTGACCGAGACCGAGACCACCATCCGCGCCCATAACCTGCGCGTCATCGACGAGGTGATGGCCAGCAACACCGTGCTCATCGCCAACCGCAATGCGTGGAACGCCCCGGAAAAGCGCCGCAAGATAGAGCAGATAGACCTTCTGCTTCAGGGCGCTCTGCGCGCCGAGAGCTTCGTCTGCCTCAAGATGAACGCCCCGACTGCCAAGCTCGACGATATCATGCATCTCCTGCCCGCCCTGAATTCCCCCACCGTGGCGGCCCTCAAGGATCCGGCCTGGGTCTCCCTCGAAACCGTGGTCGATACCCACGCCGTGCGCGACCTTATCCCCCAGCTCCGCGACATGGGCGCCGAAGGCATTCTGGAATACAGCCTGAACAAGGTTATTTAAGAGGGTGTCGCGGAGAGGCGCTTTCCCTGCCCCATACTTCACGAGGCCGATGCCTGCGGAACTGCTCCTTGGGCATCGGCCTCGTGCTATATCGGTATGAAGACGTTTGCGAACGCTGGGAGAAGGGCTACTTCCGGATGAGCGTTTCGCCGATGATGCGGTATTCGCCCGAATCGTCCTTCATCCAGTACAGGGCGCGCAGGTTATGGCGCTTTGCCGTACCGAGGGTATAGCGTTCCTCAAAGCAGGAGACCCAGTAGCCCGGGCCGTGCATCACGCTCAGGCTTTCCCTGTCGAAGGAAAGTTCCTTCTGCTGGCTGAACCCGGCGAAGAGGCGCACTTTTTTCTTGTCGAACGGCTCCCGGCTGGAAACGGGCCATGCCTTCTGATGGTAAAGGGCGGTGATGCCCTTATCGCGGCCTTCGCGCTGTTCGAACCAGCGCAGGGTGAGTTCGCTGATGCGCGGGGCGTCGGCGGTCTGCACGGCGCAGAAGGCAGGCGCGGGCGACACGGGGAACTCTACAGCATGCACACAGGCGGAAGGCTGGCTGGCAGAGCCGGCCTTTTCTTCGGTCGTCAGCTTTCCGAACACCTCGGTACCGCCTTTCGGCAGAGCAGGGGAGTCGGGAGCATCCCCGCATCCTGAGGGAAGGGCCTTGCCATCCTTGTCGAAGAAGGGAGAGCCGACAGCCTTTTCCGCCACGATGACGGGCGTGCCCGGCTTGAGCAGGGGGGCTATCTCCATGATCTCGCCCTTGTCGATGGCAAGGCAGCCGCGCGTGGTGATGCCCGTTATCTTCTGCCCCTTGCTGTGGAGCCAGATGCCGCTCCCGGTCTTTCTGCGCAGGCGGTCGGCCGGGTTGGGGTAGTTCAGGGCCACGGCGTGCGGGCCGTATTCCATGAAGTCCAGCTTCTGCGTGATGACCTTGGTGATGAAGTACACGCCTTCCGGGGTCTTGAGGTCGCCCTGCTTCTGCTTGTCGCCTTCCACGCGGCCGTGTATGCACTCGAATTCCCGCACGGCCGCAGGCTGGCCGCCCCGTTCCTCCATCTGGAAGAGGAGCTTGCGGGACTTGTCGGCCACGTAGAAGAATTTCGGCGCAGGCCGGGCCATGCAGGCCTCCCAGTCATCGGCAAGGGATGCGGCAGGGCAGAGCAGGGCGGAAAGCAGTACGGCAAGGGCAAGGCAGAAGGTGCGGCGCACGGAAACCTCTTACTTCTCGTTCAGGACGCGCTCGATGATTTCGTCTTCGAAGCGGGTATAGGGGTCGAAGCTGAACACGGCGTCCAGTTCTTCCGGGCTGAGGCGGGACTGTATCTCCTCGTCGGCGCGGATGAGGTCGGGGAAGGACTTCTGCGTTTCCCAGCTTTCCATGGCGCGCTTCTGCACCACCACGTAGGCCTGCTGGCGGGGCATATCCTTCTCGATGAGGGCGGTGAGCACACGCTGGGAATAAAACAGGCCGTAGCTTCCCCAGAGGTTCTTTTCCACGTTTTCGGGCAGGATGCGCAGGCCGCTGATGAGGCGGTTCAGGCGATGCAGGATATAGTCCATGAGCACGGTGGAATCCGGCGTGATGATGCGTTCCACGGAAGAGTGGCTGATGTCGCGCTCGTGCCACAAGGCCTGGTTCTCCAGGGCGGCTATGGCGTTGGAACGCAC
Organism: Mailhella sp.; assembly: GCA_017408905.1. GTDB lineage: Bacteria > Desulfobacterota > Desulfovibrionia > Desulfovibrionales > Desulfovibrionaceae > Mailhella. The sequence goes on from JAFQTU010000044.1 coordinate 8,243, forward strand.
CACACGGGCAAGGCCGCTCATGTTTTCGGCAGAAATGGGGTTGCGCTTGTGCGGCATGGCCGAAGAGCCCTTCTGGCCCTTGGCGAAGCCTTCTTCCACCTCGTGCACTTCGGTGCGCTGGAGGTGGCGCAGTTCCACGCAGATACGCTCCACCGTGCCTGCGGCAATGGCCAGAGCCGTGAAGTAATGGGCGTAACGGTCGCGCTGGACGATCTGGGTGGAGATGATGTCGGCCTTCAGGCCCATGAGTTCGCAGGCCCGGGCTTCCACGGCGGGAGTGATGACGGTGTAGTTGCCCATCGCGCCGGAAAGCTTGCCGGTGCGCACGTCTTCCACGGCGGCGGCAAAGCGCTTCTTATCGCGCAGGAACTCGGCATAGAAGCCGGCGAACTTGAAGCCGTAGGTGATGGGTTCGCCGTGGATGCCGTGGGAACGGCCCATGCACACAAGGCCCTTGTGCTCGCGCACGAACTTCGCCAGCGTGTCGAGCACCATGTCGAAGTCCTTGAGGATGAGTTCACCGGCCTGCACCATCTGCAGGGCCATGCCGGTATCCACCATGTCGGACGACGTACAGCCGAGGTGGATGAAGCGGGCCGAGGGGCCGATCTTCTCTTCAAGGTAGGTGAGGAAGGCGATGACGTCGTGGCGGGTGGTCTGTTCGATCTCGAGGATGCGGTCGATATCGAAGTCCATGTCCACCATGATGTTCTTCAGGTCTTCATCCGGGATGACGCCCTGCTCGTTCCAGGCCTGGCACACGGCCTGTTCCACCTTGAACCAGTTGCGGTAGCGGTTTTCCAGAGTCCAGATAGCGGCCATCTCGGGCCGGGAATAGCGGTCGATCATGTCAGCCTCTATGCCTTGGCGCCGCTGCCAGTGCTGGCGGCAGGAGCGGATTCGGCTTTTGGGGTGGAGGAAGAACCTTCCTCGGCAGGCTTGGAGCCGGGGGAAGGCACGCCGTTGGTCTTGTCGAAAACATTGCTGGTGCCGTGCCCGTAGGACGAGGCGAACCAGCCGCCGCCCTTCAGGATGAAGGAGGTATTGGAAAGCATACGGGGCGCTTCGGCTCCGCAGTGGGGGCAGGGGGCCTTTTCGGCATCGTCGCCGGAGCGCATGAATTCTTCAAAGGTCTTGCCGCAGGAAGGGCAGGAATATTCGTAGATAGGCATGGTTCGAAAGCAGAAAAAAGGAAACGGCGTGACGACAGGAGCCGACACGCCGGAAATACTCTGCGACAGAGCCGCAGGGAGGCTTACGCCAAATTACTTAGCGGCCTTGGCTTCGCGGATGCGGGCCTTGAGGCGCTGGGCGCGACGATGACGGCGGCGGTGAAGTTCCTTGGCGCGTTCGATCTTCTTATGGGCCATGACATTGCTCCTTAACAGAAAATGTATCCAAAACCTATAAACTCTCCGGCCGAGACTGTCCAGCGAAAGAAGCGCCGCCTGCCCGTATTTGAGGGGAAGACGGGCAGATTTTATCAAATCTTTCGGGCTTCCGCCCAAAATGAGCCGCTTGTCAGCCAAGGTCTGCTCGCGTATGGTGGAGCCGCAAAAGCAAGGAGCCCCGGGGGAGCTGATATGAACGAACCTGTTTTCAAGGAAGATAAATTCGCCGCCATGCTCGGCATAGTGCAGGAGCCCTGCGGAAAGGACGGCTGCGGCATAGTGCGTATGCCCCTGAAGGAATGCCATCAGAACAAGATGGGCAATGCCCACGGCGGCGCCATTTTCACCCTGACGGATATGGCCTTTGCGGCGGCCTGCAAGAATCTCGGCATCCATTGCGTAACGGCGCAGAGCTCCATTTCCTACCTCTCCTCGGGCACGGGGGAATACCTCCGCGCCGAGGCCGAGCCCGTGAAGCTGGGCAAACACCTTGCCGTGTTCGATATCACCGTGACCGACAGCCATGGCCGCAAGGTGGCCAAGGCTACCATGACGGGCTACCTTGTCGGGCCTCTGATCCAGCACCCCGCACCGGAAAAGGCGGCAGAACATGCTTGATGCTGTGAAGGAAGAGCAGGGGCAGGAACTCGAACTCCTCGAAGCTCTGGACGACGAGCAGGCCTGCGGGGAAGAAAGCCCTTCCTGCGCCGCAGAGGATGCGCCGCTGGTCTTTGACGTGCCTGCCGGGAAGAAGCCCCGCCTCGACGCCTTCCTGAGTTCGATGTGCGACGAGTCCCGCAGCCGCCTCAAGAAGCTGGTGGAGCAGGGCCGATGCAAAGTGGACGGGCAGGTCTGCACGGATGCCGACCAGAAGGTGCGCCCCGGCCAGCGCGTGGAACTGCGCCTGCCTGCCGCCTCCAATGTGGTTGAGCCCGAGGAAGGCCCGCTGGAGATACTGTACCGTGACGCCGACCTTGCCGTGGTGAACAAGCCTGCGGGGCTGACCATGCATCCCTGCCCGAGCTGCCCGAAGGGAACGCTGGTGCATCGCCTGCTCTGGCATTTCCCCGAACTGGCCCGTCAGGAAGGGCCGCGCCCCGGCGTGGTTCACCGGCTGGACAAGGATACGTCCGGCCTTGTCATCGTGGCGCTTTCCGAACGCGCCCGCCTGCGCCTCATCGAAGATTTTTCCGCCCGCCGCGTCCACAAGACCTACCTTGCCGTGACGCGCGGCATCCCTGCCGCCGAAGGCACGAGCGACCTGCCCATAGGACGCCACCCCACTATCAAGACGCGCATGGCCATAGTGCCGGAAGAGAAGGGCGGCCGCACGGCCCTGACCTCGTGGGAAACGCTGTACGCTTCGCCCACGGCCAACTTCGCCCTGCTTTCGGTACGCCTGTTCACGGGCCGCACCCATCAGATCCGCGTCCACCTCGCACAGGAAGGCTTCCCGCTGTGGGGCGATACGGTTTACGGCCCCTACGACAAGACCAGCCCTGCCGGGCGCCAGCTCCTGCACGCGTGGAAGCTGGAATTCACGCATCCCGTGACCGGCGAGGAAATGGCCTTCACCTGCCCGCCGCCTGCGGATTTCCCCCATGCCATGCTGGCGCTGGAGCGCGGCACGAAGCGCGTCATCCTGACGGGTATGCCCGGATGCGGCAAATCCGCCGTGCTGGAACGGCTGGAAAAGCGCGGCATGCCCGTGTGGAATGCCGACAAGGCCGTGGCCGCCCAGTATCAGCCCCATGCCGCAGGCTGGATGCTCATGCACCAGCGCTGGGGCAGGGCCTTCTTTCAGGAAGACGGCACGGTGGACAGGGCAAAGCTCACCCGTATGCTGGCGGAAACGCCGGGTATGCGCAAAGAGCTGGAACGCATCATCCATCCGCTGGTGCGCGGCTCCATGGACGATTTCTTCCTCGATGCCGTGAGTCGGGGTCTGCCCGCGGCCTGCGCCGAAGTACCGCTCTGGTTCGAGACGGGCTGGCGCTGTGAAGGGGAAGCCACGGTGACGGTTATCTCCTGCCCGGACGGGATACGCCACGAACGCCTGCGCGAAACACGCGGCTGGACAGAAGAAAAGATAGCCGCCGTGGAAAGCTGGCAGTGGAAGCAGGACGACAAGATACGCGCCGCCGACCTCGTTATCGACAACAGCGGAACGCTGGACGACCTCGACGCCGAGCTCGACCGCTTCCAGACGGCGCTTGAGGCGCGCGGCGAATTCCTTGCGGAAAAGCTGGCGGCCTCGTGGCAGGAACTGTGGTCGCCTGCCGAGAGCTGATCGCTTACCGATACACCATAACAAGAGGCCGATGCCAGACGGAACGCAGTTCCGGCGGCATCGGCCTCTTGAATTATGGGGGTTCGGGGGAGATTATCTCCCCCGAAAAATCATTCCACGGGAGCGTCGAAGAGCAGGTCTTCTTCGGGGTAGTTGGCTTCGTATTCGGCCTTGAACTCGGCGTAGCGGCCTTCGAGGATAGCCTTGCGGGCCCCGCGCACCATGTTCAGGAAGTAGGTGAGGTTATGCAGGCTGTTCAGGCGGAAGGCGAGCAGTTCCTGGCTCACGTACAGGTGGCGCAGGTAGGCCTTGCTGAAGGTGCGGCAGGCGTAGCAGTTGCATTTCGGGTCGAGGGGACTGTCGTCCTCGGCGTACTGCTGGCGCTTGATATTGATCTTGCCTTCGGAGGTGTAGAGCGTGCCGTTGCGGGCATTGCGGGTGGGAAGCACGCAGTCGAACATATCCACGCCCTGTTCTATGGCGTGCAGGATGTCCAGAGGCGTACCCACGCCCATGAGGTAGCGCGGCTTGTCCTGCGGCAGGATGGGGTCGAGGGTGCGCAGGGCGCGCATCATAAGGTTCTTGGGCTCGCCCACGGCAAGGCCGCCGATGGCGTAGCCTTCGAAGCCGATGTCCATGAGCTGGCGGGCCGAGGCCTCGCGCAGATCGGGATAGGTACAGCCCTGCACAATGGCAAAGAGCAGATTGCCGGCCGTGCCTGCGGGGTAAGCGTCACGACAGCGCTTGGCCCATTCGGTAGTCTTCTTCACGGCCTTCTGGGCTTCTTCGTAGGAAGCGCCGAAGCCGAGGCAGACGTCCAGCGGCATCATGATATCGGAATTCAGGTTGCGCTGGATGGAGATGACCTTCTCCGGCGTGAACATATGCTTGGAGCCGTCGATATGCGAACGGAACTCGAAGCCGTCGGCCTTCATTTTGTTCAGCTTGCTCAGGCTGAAGGCCTGAAAGCCGCCGCTGTCCGTGAGGATGGGCTTGCGCCATGCGTTGAATTCGTGCAGGCCGCCCCGGCGGGCCACCAGCTCGTCGCCAGGGCGCAGGTAGAGGTGGTAGGTGTTGCCGAGGATGATCTGCGCGCCAAGGGCGTCGAGGTCGTCGGGGGCAAGTGCCTTCACGCTTCCCACCGTGCCCACAGGCATGAAGATAGGCGTTTCGATAGGGCCGTGGGCGGTGTGCAGGATGCCCGCACGGGCGGAGCCGTCCTTGCCGAGAAGTTCGAAGGTGCCGGGAGCTTTGCTCATAAGATCCTCGGGAATGGTTAGAGTGCGATGCCCCAGCACAGGAGCAGGAAAAGAGGGGCGGAGAGGCCAAGCGCCCATTCCGCAGGGCGGGGCAGGGCGTTATCATGCCGCACAAGGGCGCTTACGGCAAGCCCGACGAGGAAGCCTGCGCCAAGGCCGAAGATATGCGCCGCGTAGTCGATGTTCCGGCCTTCCGCCCCCAGCATGGCAAGGAAGCCCACACCTGCCGCCAAGGGAAGCAGGAAGCGCTTCATGCCGCGCAGGTGCGGCCGCACCATGATGTCGGCACAGAGCAGGCCGACCACGCTGAACATGGCCGTGGAAAAGCCAAGGCTGGCATAGCCCGGTTCGCGGTAAAGCGCGTTGGCAAGATTGCCCAGCATCCCGGAAAAGACCGTGGCGGCCAGCATGAGGCCTACGCCGATGCGCCGGGCCAGCAGTATGATGAACGGCGAGCCGAAAATGACGTTGCTGAACAGGTGCTGACCGTCCGCATGGAGGGAGAGGGCCGTCACCGTACGCCACCATTCGCCCATCCGCACCTTGCTGATATTCAGCTTGCCGACTTCGGACCAGTATTCGTAATCCGGGAGGTGTTCGAAGGGCGTGGGCCACCAGCCCATGCGCAGGCCGTGCCAGAAGATGAGGAAGAGCGGCAGGAGCATGGCCCAGTGGGCGTTGTGCCGCACGGGTACGGGCTTCGGGGGCGGCGGCGCTTTTTCTGCGGCCACGGCGGCCAGTTCGGCGCGGGCGATGTCTTCGAAAAGGGGCGGCACGAAGGCGCGGCACTGGGAACCGTGCCCGGTGATGATATGGGGGATGTCCTTCGAGTCGAGGATGAGGCGCAGAAGCTCCATCTGCCTCGTGCCGAGGGCGGGCAGGGCGCGCCCGATGTGCCCGGGGCCGGAAAAGTCCACCACGCGCCAGTGCACAGGCACGCGCAGAGAACGCCGCGCCATAGGGACGCGCGTTTTCGGACGATGCCGGAAGGAGGAGCGGGAGCTTTCGGCCATAGGCGTATTAACCAAAAAAGGCGGAGATTGCTCCCCGCCTTTTCTAAATATTCGGCAAGCCGGATTATTCAGCGTCGTTCTTCACGACGGGCTTCACCACAGCGCCGGAGCGCAGGCAGCGGGTGCACACGTTGATGGTGCGCACGGTGCCGTCGGCGTCCTGATGGCGGACAGCCTGCAGGTTGGGGTTGAAGCGACGCTTGGTCTTGATATTGGAATGGCTGACGAGGTTGCCCACCTGAGCCTTCTTGCCGCAAACTTCACACTGCTTACCCATGATATCCTCCATAAAAGCCCGAGTGGGCGGAAATTTTAATCGGATACGATGCCTTCTGCACCGTAAGGACTGTTAGCAATAGCCCGGATTTTAAAAAAAGGCAAGCTTAAAGGATATCCTTTTCAAGTCGGGGCACGCCTTGCAGAGGGGGGAGGCCGATGGGAATTGCCCCTTCTGGGGAACGCAGGGCAGGGCGCCTGCCGTTCCGCCAGCCTCAGCTTCAGGGAATCTGCCCGGCGTTTTGCGAAGGCGTTTAAAATCATTTTCCGCTCATGCCCCTTTTCCTACGTTAAGGCAAAACAAAGGAGAAAGTATGAGCAATCTCGTCGTTGTTTCCTATCCTAACGAGTATCAGGCCGAGGAAGTCCGCCTTCGTCTGCTCCGTATGCAGAAGGAGTACCTTGTCGACCTTGAAGACGCCGCCATCGCCGTGCGCAAGGAGAACGGCAAGGTCAAACTGCGCCAGCTCTACAGCCTTACCGGGGCTACGGCCATCAGCGGCGGCTTCTGGGGCCTGCTGGTGGGGCTCATTTTCCTCAATCCCCTGCTCGGTGCGGCCGTGGGGGCGGGGGCAGGAGCTGTTTCCGGCGCTCTGGCCGACGTGGGCGTGAACGACAGCTTCATGAAGCAGCTGGCCGCCCAGCTCAAGCCCGGCGGCTCCATGCTCTTCATCCTCTTCCGGAGCATCTCTCTGGACAAGGCCCTTGCCGAGCTCGAAGGCACGGGCGGAACTATCATTCAGACCTCGCTTTCCCACGAGGATGAAGACCGGCTGCGCACGGCCCTCGCCCACGGAGCTCCCGCCGCGCAGAAGGAGGAAGAAGCCCCGAAGGCCGCAAAGGCTCCCTGCTGCTGTGCGGGGAAGGAGCCCCCTGCCTACTACAACAATACCTTCGAGAACGCCCACGCCGATGAAGAAGAGCGCGAAGCCGTGTACGGCGGCCCTTCCAGGGAAGCGGAAAAGGCCCTTGCCGACACCGAAACACGCAAGGGCCACCACCGCCGCTGCGAAAGCGAAGCCGAGGAAGCCGTCTCGCGCAACGCAAGCCCGCATTCGAACCTGCACTGTGAGATATGACTGAGGCAAGGCCCGGAAAACACGCCGCTTTTCCGGGCCGCCCTTCTGTTCTTTCCAAGCCTCCATGCGGAAAAAGCCCGCGCCTGACCTGTTGACAGAGGCAGGCCACGCGGCTATCCTGACCTATCAAATTTCCGCATCTCATCCGAACTGGAGGCAAATATGGCCACTGTGCTTGGTAAAGCTCTTACGTTCGACGACGTCCTGCTGGTTCCCGAGTACTCGGAAGTCACCCCGGACATGGTCGACGTTTCCGCATGGCTGACCCCCAGCATCAAGCTGGGCATCCCCTTCATCTCCGCAGCCATGGACACCGTTACCGAGTCCGAGATGGCCATTTCCATGGCGCGTCAGGGCGGTATCGGCATCATCCATAAGAATATGGACGTGGCCCGCCAGCGCCTTGAAGTCGAGAAGGTCAAGAAGTCCGAAAGCGGCATGATCCTCGACCCTGTGACTGTCGCCCCTGACGACACCGTGAAGCACGCTCTCGAACTGATGAGAGAATTCCGCGTGTCCGGCCTCCCCGTCGTGAAGGACAACTCCCTTGTGGGTATCCTCACCAACCGCGACGTGCGCTTCGTCACCGATCCCCAGAACACCCTCGTGTGCGAAGTGATGACCCGCGACAACCTCGTCACCGTCCCGGTCGGCACGTCCCTCGAAGAAGCCAAGCATCACCTGCACGCCCACCGTATCGAAAAGCTCCTCGTTGTGGATGACAACCGCCAGCTCCGCGGCCTCATCACCATGAAGGACATCGACAAGGTGAAGGAATACCCCTACGCCAGCAAGGACGACAAGGGCCGCCTGCGCGTGGGTGCCGCCATCAGCATCGGCAAGGACTGCGAATACCGCGCCTCCGAACTCCTCGCCGCCGGTGCCGACGTGCTCGTGCTCGACTCCGCCCACGGCCATTCCGCCAACGTCATCCGCACTGTGGAGATGCTGCGCTCCACCTTCCCCGGCGTTCAGCTCATCGCCGGCAACATCGCCACCTACGAAGCCGCCAAGGCCCTCATCAAGGCCGGTGCGGACACCGTGAAGGTGGGCATAGGCCCCGGCTCCATCTGCACCACCCGCGTGGTGGCCGGTGTGGGCGTGCCCCAGATCAGCGCCGTCATGGAAGGCTGCCGCGCCGCCCGTGAAGCCGACCGCTGCTGCATCGCCGACGGCGGCATCAAGTACTCCGGCGACATCGTGAAGGCCCTTGCCGCCGGTGCTCATACCGTCATGCTCGGTTCCATGCTTGCCGGTACCGACGAAAGCCCGGGCGAAACCGTGCTCTATCAGGGCCGCGTGTACAAGACCTATCGCGGCATGGGCTCCATCGACGCCATGCGCGTGGGCTCTGCCGACCGCTATTTCCAGAATCCCACCAAGAAGCTCGTTCCCGAAGGCATCGTGGGCCGTGTGCCTGCCCGCGGCCCCGTGACCGATACCATCTATCAGCTCGTGGGCGGCCTGCGTTCCGGCATGGGCTATCTTGGCGCCCCCACCCTGAACGACCTCTACGAAAAAGCCCGCATGGTGGAGATCTCCGCCAGCGGCCTGCGTGAAAGCCACGTCCACGACGTTATCATCACGAAGGAAGCTCCCAACTACAAGGTCGAGAACTAGCATCCGGCCCTGTTCAGCCACACGGCCGAACAGGGCTTTTTCTTCCGTACCCGGAACCTTTTTTCAGGAGACATCCCATGTCCAGCAATGTCCGCCCCGAATCCATGGCGCGCATCACTACCGAAGAACTCGCCCTCGCCTTCATCGACGAGCAGGTGAAAGCCATCCGTGAACAGGTTGGCGATAAAAAAGTCCTGCTGGCCCTTTCCGGCGGTGTGGACTCCTCTGTCGTTGCCGCCCTCCTCATCAAGGCCATCGGCCGCCAGCTCGTGTGCGTTCATGTGAACCACGGCCTGCTCCGCAAGGGCGAGCCCGAGCAGGTGGTGGAAGTGTTCCGCAACCAGATGAACGCCAACCTCGTCTATGTGGACGCGGTTGACCGCTTCCTCGACAAGCTCGCCGGTGTGGAAGAACCCGAAAAGAAGCGCAAGATCATCGGTGCTGAATTCATCCGCGTGTTCGAAGAAGAAGCCCGCAAGCAGGAAGGCATCGAATTCCTCGCCCAGGGCACTATCTACCCCGATATCCTTGAAAGCGACGGCGTGAAGGCCCACCACAATGTGGGCGGCCTGCCCGACGACCTGCAGTTCGAACTGGTCGAACCCGTGAAGCTCCTCTACAAGGACGAAGTGCGCATCGTGGGCAAGACCCTCGGCCTGCCCGACGGCATGGTGTTCCGCCAGCCCTTCCCCGGCCCCGGCCTCGGCGTGCGCTGCCTTGGCGCCATCACCCGC
>JAFQTU010000045.1 GCA_017408905.1 Mailhella sp.
GCGTGAAAAGAACGTGTTTCATCTGGATATTCCTTTTAGCCCATGGCCTCTTCGGTGAAGATGAAGGTCACAAGCTGCCAGCCGCGTTCCGTGGGAGCGAAGCGGGCCATGAAGGGCGCAGAGCCGAAGAGCACTTCTTCTGCGGAATTGAGCTGCTTGAAGCGGCGCACCTTGCCGTTCAGGATGAGCGTACCGTCGGCCTGCTGCATCATGGCTTCGATGGTGCAGTAGGAAGGCAGGAAGGAATCGCTGTCCATCTCGATATCGGCGTAGAACTTTTCGCTGTCCACATACCAGCCTTCCGCGCCAAGGAACATACTTGTCGGCCGGGCTTCGCCGATGAAGCCGTTGAACACGAGGAAGGCCGTATCTTCCACCACGGCCTTGGGGAAGAACAGGTCGTAGTTCGGCGGCAGATTGGTGAAGCGGGCGGGATAGTCGGGGCGCATTTCACAGCTTTCGTTCATCTGGCCGCGTATGAGGAAGCTGATGCTCGTGTGCAGGGCTTCGCTGGTGTCCACCTGCTGGGGATTCATGATGCCCATGTTCCAGAGCGTGAGCAGGTTATGCTTCATCACGAGGATGTCCTGCTTCGTGGGCTTCTTGGGGGCGGCTTCGGCCGGGGCGTACGCCATGAAGGCAAGGGCCAGAACGATGAGGGATGCGAGTATCTTTTTCATGGCTTGCCTCCTAGATGCCGCCGACATTGGTGAAGTGGACGACTGCCGGGAAGAAAGAGCCGTCGGGCTTCGGCTCGAAGTGTACGTTGAAATACTGAACGGTGGGGATCCTTTCGATGCCGGTGCTGTCGGGCGACATCACACGGATGAGGCCCTCAAACACCCACACACCCTTCTCGAAGTAGTAGCCCGCGCTGGGGCTGATGAAGACATGGTCTGGCGCGTCCATGTTCATGAGGTCGAGGCTCTCCACGGGCGCGGGGTCCTGCTGCTGGGCGTTGTGCCACAGGACGCAGACGGCGTTCTGGAGTGCGAGGCGTTCACCCAGCGTGAGGCGTTTGGGGGGCAGAGGAGCGGCGTCTATCTCGTTGACGTCCTCAGCACCTGCGAGGGCGGCCTCGCGTTCAGCGGCGGAAGTGGGGTCCGGCACGGGGGAAGTGTCGAATGCAGGCGCACCTTCCGGCCCGGCAGGGGCGTGTTCAGGCGCAGGGGCGGGAGCGGCAGAAACCGCAGTGTCGGGGGATGCCGCACTCTCGGGTGCAGCGAAAGCGGCGCAGGGCATGAGGAGCAGTGCCGCAAAAAGGAGCAGGATTCGCGTGCATCGTTTCATGATACGACCTCCGTTTTTTAATGAGGCAGAGCGGAGCCGGAACGAGCCCGGCCCCGCTTTCGTTCAAAGGTTAGCGCTTGGTGATCTTCACCTTGGAGTCAAAGCCCTGGAGGGCGGAATCCGGGATATCGCAGTTCTGGATCTCGATCTGGTACAGGTCGGGGCAGGACTTCAGGCCTTCGAGGCTGGTAATGCCCTTGACGTTCCGCAGGTTGATGCGGCGCAGCTTGGGAGTGGCGAACGACTCGAGGCCGGAAACGGTGCAGTCGTAGATAGTCAGGAGGCTGAGCTTGGGTGCCTTGGCAAAGCCGGAAACGTCAACAGTCGCGCCGCTCCTCTGGTTGACCTTGCTCAGCTTGACCTGCATCAGTTCGGGCAGAGCGCCTATCTTGTCGGCATTGATGACGTCGGCACCTTCGATGGAGATGTCGCGCACCTTGTTCCATCCGGCGGTGGCGGCAAGGTCGAAGGCTTCGCCGCCCTTCTTGTTGAAGTCGGTGGTGATAGTGAACGATTCAAGGTTCGCAAGGCTGGCAAGACCCGCAGCGTTCGTAGCTCCTTCCACGCTCCACAGCTTCAGCTTCTTGAGCATGGGCATCTGGCCGATAACGCCGAGGTCGCCGACCGGGGTGCGCATGTTCCAGATAGTAAAGTTCTCGACGTTGGTCTTGGCAAGAGGGCTGTAGTCCGTGACGTGCTCGGCGAAGACGTCGAAGGTCTTCAGGTTCGGCAGTCCGGCTACCCAGGAGATGTCGGCCAACTTGGTGAGGCCGCCGTCAAGCTCGCTCACCTGCTTCAGCGCGCCGAGGGAAGCGAAGTTGCCGCTCTTCACGGCGTAGTAGGTCACCTTCTTGAGCTTCGGGCACTGGGCGAGGGGCGAGAAGTCCGCCACGGTAGCGCCGTAGAAGCTCAGGTAGTCCAGACTGGCCAGCTTGGCCAGCGGAGCAAGGTCGGCAAGGGTGCAGTAGTTGAGATGCAGGGAGGTCAGGTTGGGCAGGCTCGTCACCAGCGGGGTCAGGTCGGCGGGGGACGCGTAGTGGAAAGAGGCGGTCTTCAGGCTGGGCAGGGAGGGGATGCCTTCGAAGGAGGTCAGGTTCTTGGAGCTGATATCGACCTTCATAAGATTGACGAGGGGCGTCATCCACTTCAGGTCGCCACTCATACCGTCGCTTCTGACCTTGAGTTCGGTCAGGCCGGTCAGGCTGGAAAGCGGCGAATAGTCCGTCACCTGAACGGTCTCGCTGATATCAACGGAGGTGAGCTGAGTAAGCTTGGCCAGAGGGGCGAGAGAAGTCAGCTCCTTATTGCCCCTGATGCTGATGCCCTTGATATCCGGGAAGGCGTCGCAGAGCTTGGCAAGGTCGGCATCGCCTATCTTTTCCAAGGACACCACGAGGCCCTTCTGGAGCTTGGCCTTTTCGGCCTTGATGACGGAAATGGCGTTGTCGTCCACAGCTTCCTTTATCTGGATGCTGCTGCCGGAGCGCTTGGCGCTGGGGGCGGCTTCGGCGGAAGGCGCGTAGATGATGGCGGCGGCCAGAAGAGACATGACAAGGGGAGCGAACTTCATTCGGCAACTCCTTATGGGGAAGATGTTGTCGGGCCCGCCCCACCCGCAGGAGAGGCAGGACAGGCCCTTGGGAGAGAAACTACTTCACGCGGACGATGCGGCCGCCTTCGGGGGCCTTCACCGGGGTGTGGCTGCGGATGTAGCCGTCCAGCACGTCGGCCACAAGGGAGTCGGCAGAAGGTACGACCTTGCCTTCGCCCAGCATGGAGAAGCCGTCGCCGCCGCCGGAGATGTAGTCGGACAGGGCCACGATGTAACGAGCCTTGAGATCAAGCGGAGCGGCATTGCCCTTGGCGTCGATGACTTCCGCCTTCACGATGCGGCTGCCCACAGGCTTGGTGCCGTCGATGGCGTAGCGCAGGCCGGCAGGCTGGAGCAGGCGCGGGCCGCGTGCGCCTTCTTCGGCCACGCAATGTTCGAGGGCGGCGAGTATCTGCTCGCCCGTGTATTCGCGGAGCACGAAGGCGTTGCCGAAGGGATGGATGGTGAGGATGTCGCCTCGGGTGATCTTGCCCTTGGGCAGACCGGCGCGGATACTGCCGCCGTTGGCAAGGGCGATGGTCGCGCCGAGCGGACGGGCGGCTTCGAGCATAGCGTCGGAAGTGAGCAGACCGCTCAGGCATTCCACGTCGCGGCAGAGGTCCATGCCGTCGGCCATGTCCACGCTGTTCTCGCCGATGACGGTGTTGCGGAACTCATCCAGCGACTTGGCGTAGCGGTCGATGACGGCGGAAACCTGCGGGTCCACGGGGGCGTCGTTCTTCATTTCTACGGGAGCGCCGTTCCAGCTGGCGGGCACGCCGTTGGCATCGAAGGTGACGTTCAGCTCACCCAGATACTGGGCGGCGCGCTTGGCCGTGACCACCAGCACGGGCTGACCGCTGGGGGACTTTTCCACGATGGGGTACGGGCCTTCCGAGCCAGCGCCTTCGCCGATGAAGCTGTGGGTGTGGCCGCCCACGATGATATCCACACCGTCCACGGCGCGGGCGAGTTCACGGTCGGCAGGCAGGCCGATGTGGGTGACGAGCACGATGTGCTTCACGCCCTGCGCTTCCAGTTCAGCCACTTCGCGCTTCACGGTGTCCACAATGGGGGTGAACTTGGTGTGTTCGCAGGCCGAGGCAAGGGTGACGACTTCATCGTTGGCTATGCCCACGATGCCCACCTTCTCGCCGCGAATATCCTTGA
>JAFQTU010000006.1 GCA_017408905.1 Mailhella sp.
CGATCCTCACGGCTTTTCCCAAAAGCCGGGAGGAGTCGGAAACACGGCTCGCCGCGACCACCTAAGGAAGGGGTGCTCCGGGGGGATGGAAGGGGGTGCAGGAGGGGAAACGCAGTTTCCCATAACGCACCCGCCTTCCCCTGTCTGGAAGACTCAGCTTTAAACAAGGCAGATTGACTTCCGGCAAGTACTCCGAGAGCCTCGGCGCACCGACACCCCCGGCTCTTGCGGCCTTCCTTTTAAAAGGTTCGAGGGCCGGGAGCGCTGGGGGACGACAAGCTCACCCCTCCGGCAGGGCAAGCCGCTTCGCCAAGCACGCCGGGAGCGCCGCGCCCCGACAAAACGCCTTCCGCCCAGCACGCCGGGAGCTTCGCGTCCCGACCACCCGCCGGAGGCGCTCTCCCCATTCTCCACAATAAAAGCCCCGAAGTCGCGCAGACCTCGGGGCTTTGTTCATACTGCATCTGGGCCGCAGGCCCTTCTGTTCAGCTTACGCAAAGTACTTGCGGGCGGAGTCGAAGAGGTGCAGGTCGTAGTTGCCGGGCACGTTCTTGTAGCAGCCGGGGCTCACGCGCTCGGAGTGGCCCATCTTGCCCAGCACGCGGCCGTCGGGCGAGGTGATGCCCTCGATGGCCCACACGGAGCCGTTGGGGTTGAAGTCCACGTCCATGGTGGGCTTGCCGTCGAGGTCCACGTACTGCGTGGCAATCTGGCCGTTGCGGCGCAGGTTGGTGAGCACCGGGGCAGGGCAGAGGAAGCGGCCTTCGCCATGCGAGATCGGCACGGAAACGATGTCGCCCACCTGCACGCCCGCCAGCCACGGCGAGTTGGTGGAAGCCACGCGCGTGCGCACGATGCGCGACTGGTGGCGGCTGATCACGTTGAAGCTCAGGGTGGGGCAGTGGGCATCGGTGTCGATGATCTCGCCGAAGGGCACGAGGCCCAGCTTGATCAGCGCCTGGAAGCCGTTGCAGATGCCCAGCATCAGGCCGTCGCGGTTCTTGAGCAGGTCCATGGTCACGTCGGTGACTTCCGGGTTGCGGAAGAAGGCCGTGATGAACTTGCCGGAGCCTTCGGGCTCGTCGCCGCCGGAGAAGCCGCCGGGCACGAAGATGATCTGGCTCTGGCGGGCCGCGATGGCGAAGCGGCGGGCGGATTCGGCCACCTCGGCCGCGCTCTGGTTGCGGATGACAAGGATCTCGGCGTCAAGGCCGGCGCGCATCACGGCGCGGGCGCTGTCGTACTCGCAGTTCGTGCCGGGGAACACCGGGATGAGCACGCGCGGCCTGGCAGAGCAGTTCACGCGGGCGGGCTTCACCACGGCGGCCTGTTCGGCGGCAAGGTCGCGCACTTCGGACTGGTCCAGCGGCACGCGGTTGGGGTAGATGTCTTCCAGCACGCCCTCGTTCAGGGCCAGCAGTTCGCTGATGGCCACGCTCTCGCCGCCAAGGGCCACCACGGCTTCCTCGGTGGTGGAACCAAGGAGCACGGCGGAGGCAGGCACGCTTTCGGCGTCCGCCATTTCGGCCACGATAGCGCCGGGCAGGGGCTTGAACCACGCTTCGGAAGCGGCCTCGCCAGCGGCGGCAAAGCCGATGCCGTTGCCGAAGGCCATGTTCATCACGCCCTCGGCGATGCTGTTTTCCACGGCCCACGCGGCGGCCACCTTACCGGCGGCGGCCAGTTCGGTGAACTCGGCCCAGCAGGCGCGCAGGGCTTCGGCGCTGTCGTCTTCCGGTTCGAAGAGGCAGACGGGGCGGCCCGCGGCCTTGAATTCGCCGGAAACGATGTCACCGGCCTTGGCGGGCGCGATGGCGAAGGAAATGAGCGTGGGCGGCACGTCCATGTCGAGGAAGGAGCCGCTCATGGAGTCCTTGCCGCCGATGGCCGCGATGTCGAGGTCGAGCTGGGCGGAAAGCGCGCCGAGGATGGCGGAGAAGGGCTTGCCCCAGCGTTCGGGATCGGTGCGGAGCTTCTCGAAGTATTCCTGAAGGGTGAGGTACACGGCTTCGCGCTTGCAGCCGGCGGCCACGAGCTTGGCCACGGACACGATGACCGAGCGGTACGCGCCCATGAAGGGGTCGATGCTCATCTGGTCGGGGTCGAAGCCCCATGCCATGACGGAGCAGTCCTCGGTGACGTGGCCGGGAAGCACGGGCAGGAGCGCGGCCATGACCTGAGCCGGGGTGCGCTGGAACTTGCCGCCGAAGGGCATGAGCACGGAGCCCGCGCCGATGGTGGAGTCGAAGCGTTCGGCAAGGCCGCGGCGGGAGGCGCTCTTCAGGCTGGAGGCCACGCCGCGCAGGTCGGTGGCGGCGGGGGCGTCCATGCCGTCGCGCAGGGCGGACTTGTCGGCCACGGACACGGCGGTGTGCTTGGAAGCGCCGTTGGTATCGAGGAAGGCGCGGGAAAGGTCCACGATGGTCTTGCCCTGCCACTGCATCACCATGCGGGGCTCGGCGGTGACTTCGGCCACCTGATAGGCCTCGAGGTTCTCCTTCTCGGCTTCGGCGATGAACGTGGCGGCGTCCTTGGCGGCGACCACGCAGGCCATGCGTTCCTGCGATTCGGAAATGGCGAGTTCGGTGCCGTTCAGGCCCTCGTACTTCTTGCGCACGGCGTCGAGCTGGATGCGGATGCCTGCGGCGAGCTCGCCGATGGCCACGGACACGCCGCCCGCGCCGAAGTCGTTACAGCGCTTGATGAGGCGGGTGACATCGCCGTTGCGGAACAGGCGCTGTATCTTGCGTTCCTCGGGGGCGTTGCCCTTCTGGACTTCGGACGCCATGGTGGTGAGGGACTTCTGGTTGTGGCTCTTGGAAGAGCCGGTAGCGCCGCCGATGCCGTCGCGCCCGGTGCGGCCGCCCAGCAGGATGACCACGTCGCCTGCGGCGGGGCGCTCACGCACCACGTTCTCGGCGGGGGCGGCGGCCACCACGGCGCCCACTTCAAGGTGCTTGGCCACGTAGCCGGGATGATACACTTCCGAGACCTGACCCGTGGCAAGGCCTATCTGGTTGCCGTAGGAGGAGTAGCCGGAAGCGGCGGTCTGGGCCAGCTTGCGCTGGGGCAGCTTGCCGGGGATGGTTTCGCCCACAGGGGTGCGCGGGTCGCCGGAGCCGGTGAGGCGCATGGCCTGATACACGTAGGAACGGCCGGAGAGCGGGTCGCGTATGCAGCCGCCGATGCAGGTGGCCGCGCCGCCGAAGGGCTCGATCTCGGTGGGGTGGTTGTGGGTCTCGTTCTTGAACATGAGCAGCCAGTCCTGCTCTTCGCCGTCCACCGTGGCGGTGACGTGGATGGAGCAGGCGTTGATCTCCTCGCTCTGGTCCATGTTGCCGAGCAGGCCGCGCTTCTTGAGCGTTTTGGCGGCGATGGTGGCCATGTCCATCAGGGTCTGCGGGCGAGCGGCGGCCTTTTCCTCGCCATAGACTTCCACGCGGGCGTCAAGGTAGCGCTGGTAGGCGGCGGCGGTCTTCTCGTCGAGGATCTCCACCTTGTCGATGTGGGTGGAGAAGGTGGTGTGGCGGCAGTGGTCGGACCAGTAGGTGTCCACCACGCGCACTTCGGTGATGGTGGGGTCGCGCTTCTCGTCGTCGCGGAAGTGGGCCTGCAGGAACTTGAGGTCGTCAAGGTCCATAGCAAGGCCGAGCTCGTCCAGCAGGTCGGCAAGGCCGGCCTCGTCGAGGGCGGTGAAGCCTTCCACGGTGGGCACGGCGGCGGGGGCTTCGTATTCCACCTTCAGGGTATCCACGGGGGCGAGGTCGGCTTCGCGGCATTCCACGGGGTTGATGAGGAACTTCTTGATGCGGGCGAGGTCGGCTTCGGCAACATCGCCTTCAAGGACATAGACCTTGGCGGCGCGCACGGCCGGGCGGTCGCCCTGCGTCATGAGCTGTATGCACTGGGAGGCGGAGTCCGCGCGCTGGTCGAACTGGCCGGGCAGGGATTCCACAGCGAAAACAAGGCCTTCGGGCAGGGCTTCGAAGGTGTCGTCCACCTGCGGTTCAGAGAAGACGGTCTGCACGGCGCGCTGGAACACGGCCTCGTCGAGGCCTTCCACGTCGTAGCGGTTCACAAGGCGCAGGCCGGTGAGGGCGCTGATGCCGAGCAGGGTGCGCAGTTCGTTCAGAAGGCCGGAGGCCTCGTGGCGCAGGCCGGGCTTCTTTTCCACATAGATACGTCTGACCATGGATGATTCCTTTGGGAAGGAGCGGCGCCCCGGCAGAACAGACCGGAGGAGGCGCGTTCGCAGGGCAGGGCCGGAACGCCGCTTGGGGTGCTGGCCTTAGGCCTTGGGTTCGTGCTTGTTCAGGATGCGCTGTTCGAATTCGCGGGTGGCAAGGTCGGTATAGCGCACGAAGAGGGAGATCTTGTTGTCGGCGTTCAGGTTGTCCCACAGTTCGGCGGTGAAGGCGTCGATGTCGTTGCTCATGGCCACGCGTTCGGGTTCGCCCTGGAAGGTGGGGATGGGATTGCCGTCGCACACGTAGGTGTGCAGGAAGTGGCCGAGGCCGGGCAGGCCGGGGTATTCCCAGCAGAAGCGGGCGCAGGCCGAGCCTTCGGGGTCGGCGGCTTTGAGGATGGACATCTTGTAGTCGCCGGAGGGCATGGCAAGGCCGGAGATGCGGGGCGTCCAGTTCGGGCCGTCGTGTTCGAACTTGCGGGTACGCAGGGCGGCTTCGAAGGTTTCGCCGCGTTCCATGCCGTCGCGGATGGTGTCGGTCTGGTCGCCGTTGGTCACGATGAGGGAGCGGGCCAGCTCGCGCACGGGGTGGTAGATGATGAGCGAGGGGTCCTGCATGAGGGAGGGGTCGTGGGCTTCGGTGCGGATGCCGTCGGCCTCTTCGATGAACACGCGGTTGCGGCTGTTCACGCTGCGGCCCATGATAAAGTAGGCGGCCACGGACTTCTTGCCGTCGGGAGTGATGCCGAGAACGATGCCGCGGCCGGGATAGACGTTGGAGGCCAGCTTTTCAGCCATGGAGCCGATTTCGTAGATATTCATGCAGTTTCTCTCTTGGGTGTGCGGTTCAAAAAAACGCGGGTGCGCGGGGACTTCCCAAAGCTCCGAAAAGCTCGGGAAGGCCTCCGCGCTGGGGGGGCCGGAGACGCACGGGGCGTTCCAGATTTGCGGCGGCACTGGGCCGCCTGAAATATCGTTCCTTACTCCCTGCCTGTCCAGCAGTAGGTGCAGATCTTGTCGGCAGGCAGGCCGATGGCCTCGATGAGGCCTTCAAGGGACTGGTAGCCGAGGGACGCGAAGCCGAGGCGGTCGCAGATGGATTTCAGCAGGGCCTTGCCGCGTTCGGTGGAAGCGTCGGCGTACTCGTCGAGGTGCTTGTGGCCCTCGTCGCCTTCAAGGCGCTGGATGTGGCGGCGGGCGATGAGGTCGAGCTCGTTGTTGCTGCGCGAGAAGTTCAGGAACTTGCAGTTGAACATGATGGGCGGGCAGGCCGAACGCATATGCACCTCGGCCGCGCCGGAACCGTAGAGGAAGTCCACGGTCTCGCGGAGCTGGGTCCCGCGCACGATGGAATCGTCCACGAACAGGAGGCGCTTGCCCTGGATGAGCTCGGGCACGGATATCTGCTTCATCTTGGCCACGAGGTTGCGCACGTTCTGGTTGGCAGGCGTGAACGAGCGCGGCCACGTGGGCGTGTACTTGATGAACGGGCGCGCGAAGGGGATGGAACAGCGGTTGGCGTAGCCGATGGCGTGGGGCGTGCCGGAATCGGGCACACCGGCAATGCTGTCCACATGGGGGAGCGTGCCGCGGGCTATCTCGTTGCGGGCCATGATCTCGCCGTTGCGCGTGCGCATGACCTCGACGTTCACGCCCTCGTAATTGGAGTTCGGGTAGCCGTAGTAGGTCCACAGGAAGGCGCAGATGCGCATCTCCTTGCGGGGCGGGGCGAGCTGTTCCCAGCCGTCCTCGGTGATATGCACTATCTCGCAGGGGCCGAGTTCGTAGGCGTCCTCGTAGCCCAGCTTGTGGTACGCGAAGGACTCGAAGGACACGCAGTAGCCGTTGTCGTCCTTGCCAAGGTGCACGGGCAGGCGGCCCATCCTGTCGCGCGCGGCGATGATGCCCGTCTTGGTGAGCACGAGAATGGTCATCGAGCCCTGGATCTCGTCCATGGCGTGGAGTATGCCGGAGGCGATGTCGTCGCGCTGGTTGATGAGCGCGGCCACCAGCTCGGTGCCGTTCACCTTCTCGTTGCTGCCCACCATGAACTGGTGGTGATGGTCGGAGAAATACTGCTGGATGAGGTCTTCGGCGTTGTTCACCACGCCGACGGTGCAGATGGCATACGTTCCCAGATGCGAGCGCACGAGCAGGGGCTGGGGGTCGACGTCGCTGATGCAGCCGAAGCCGCTGCAGCCGTTGAAGTCCTGCAGGTCGTGCTCGAACTTGGTGCGGAAGGGAGTGTTCTCGATATTGTGGATCTGCCGCTGATAGCCCTGTTCGATATCATAGATGCACATGCCGCCGCGCTTGGTGCCGAGGTGGGAGTGGTAGTCTATGCCGAAGAAGACGTCGAGCACGATGTCGCGCCGGGAAACTGCGCCGAAGAAGCCGCCCATGAGTGTTCCTTTTGCCAGCGGGGCTGGCGGGATGACCGGGCCCTGCCTTTTACCTTGGAAGAAAGGAGAAGGAGAGATACGGAAGAGCCGGGCCGTGGGCCTCGGGCGGGTGCCGGAGGCCGGGAAAGATGCGGGGAAGGGCCGGAAAGCGTTCCGGCGGCACGTAGAGGAGCCTGCGCATGGCGCATACTTCCCCCTACCCCGTGCTGGACGGGGCTGGAAGGCCCTTGCCCGTGGGTGACGGGGCGGGCCGCAAGCGCCTCGCTTCGCGGCTCAGGGCCGGAAGGGGAGCTCTGGGAACTGCGCGTGCGGGGCTTGCGCTTCGCGGGGAAGGCAGGCCGTGCGGCGCAGGGTTCGTGCCAAGGGCTCTGGAGGGAACAGAGCGGGAGCACGGGCGGCTTCCGTTTCGCGCCGGAGGGAACGGCGGGAGCGGAATCCGCAGGAGGGCCGGGCCGCAGGGGCTGGCCTGCGTGTCTGCCGGAGCTGGGCCGGGCCACGCCCGATGGGACGGATGCCGGAATGCCCGGGGCAGTCTGCACGCTTGCGCCATGCCGCGCCGTTTCGGGGCGGGATGACGCCGGGCCGATGCTCCGCAGGGAGCTCGTGCCGTTGCGCCGTGGCGGACCATGCCGGAGGGAACGGCAGGTGCGGGGCGCTGTGCCGCCCGGAGGGGGCGGCCCTTTCCTCTCCCGGCCCTGCGGGGGGAGCGCGGAAGCGCCTTGCCGGGCTTTCCTTGCCCGGGGGCATTCCTTGCTCCTCGGCCTTTTCAGCGCTGGAGGGAACAGCGCGGCGGCAGGGCCGGAGAGGGAGAGGATGCGGCGCACAGGGCGGACGAGACCAGAGCCGAGGGAATGCGCTGGCAGGCCGCAGGGCCGCATATCGCGTGGCTCGAAGAGCCGTGCCGCTTTGCGCGAAGGCGCGGCGGCGAGTGCCGCAGGGCGGCGGGGCGCGGCGGCGAGTGCCGCAGGGCGGCGGGGCGCGGAAAGCGTGTTCCGCTGGCCCATCTGTCCGAAATCCTTCCTTTTCCATGCCGGAGGGAACGGCGCGGGGGAAGGCCGGGAGCCGGGCCGGGGTGGCTCAGAGAGCCGTGCCGCTGGGCGCGAAGGCCGGGCGGCGAGTGCCGCAGGGCGGCAGGGGCGCGGAAGGCTGTTCCGCATGGCCCATCTGTCCGAAATCCTTCCTTTTCCATGCCGGAGGGAACGGCGCGGGGGGAAGGCCGGGTGGCGGGCCGGGGTGGCTCGAAGAGCCGTGCCGCTGGCGCGAAGGCCGGGCGGCGAGTGCCGCAGCGGGGGCGCGGAAGGCTTCAGAGTGAGGGATGTCTCTGCGGCGTTCGCGCTCGGGCGGCCTGCGCTTGCGGAAGGGGCGCGAAGCCGGAGGGGCTGGCGCGGTATCCGCGGTTCCGGGGAGGCGGAGAAGCCGTTTCCCACAGAAAATATGCAGGGCGGAGAAGCCTTTGCGGGGCCTCCCCGCCCGGGATGCTTAGGCGAAGAAGAGCTTGGAGAGGGTCATGGGGTCGATGTATTCGCCGTCCTTATAGACGCGCATATTGCCGGAGGCGACCTCGTCGATGAGCATGACCTTGCCGTCCTTGTCGTAGCCGTACTCGAACTTGATGTCGTAGAGCACGAGGCCCTTTTCGGCCAGGTCGTCCGCGATGATCTGGGTGATCTTCTGGGTCATGGCCTTCATGTCGTCGTACTGTTCCTCGGTCATCACGCCGAGGCAGACGAGGGCGTCCTTGGTGACGAGGGGGTCGCCCAGGGCGTCGTTCTTGAAGGTGGTTTCCACGTAGGCGGGCAGGTCGGCACCGGCTTCGATGTAGTCGCCGTAGCGGCGGATGAAGGAGCCCACAGCCTTGTGGCGGCAGATGACTTCGAGGCCGTGGCCGAACACCTTGCCGGGAAGCACTTCCATGGTGGTGTTGGCGAGGTCGGCGGAGACGTAGTGGGTCTTGATGCCGGCGGCGTTGATCTTCTCGAAGAAGTAGATGGACATACGCAGGTTCACGTCGCCCACGCCTTCGATGGTAAGGCCGACGGAGTTTTCACCCGGGTCGAACACACCGTCCTTGCCGGTGCAGTCGTCTTTGAACTTAAGCAGGTAGTTACCGTTTTCGAGGGCGAACACGTCCTTGGTCTTTCCGCTGTACACGAGTTCCATGTGAGGAGTCCTTTTCCCGGATGCGGGATGATATGGCGGCCTGCCGGGCCGCGGAGAGATTCCGTTCCCGGACGGGCTGGAATGTAAATGAACCAACGCCCTTTTTTAGCTGATTAAAGAGAGCCGCGCAAGAGCAAAATAACGGCCCGGCCCGGCTAAAACTTAAAGTTAAAGTTGAAGTTCTCCGCGCAGGAGGGCAAGGAAGCCTTCCTCGTCCAGCACTTTCACGCCCAGCGAGCGGGCTTTTTCCAGCTTCGAACCCGGGTCCGCCCCCACGATGAGGGCGTCCAGCTTTTTGGAAACGCCGGAAGCCACGTTCGCCCCGGCGGCCTCGGCCATGCGGCGGTATTCGTCGCGCGGGCGCGAAAGCGTGCCCGTGAACAGCAGGCGCTTTCCTTCCAGGAGGCCGGGGGCGGCTTCGCCCTGCGCCTTGGGGCCGCCCGTGGGCCACAGGCCAAGCTGGCGGAATCGTTCCAGAAGTTCGCGGTTCTGCCGGTTCTCGAAAAATTCGCGTATGCAGCGGGCCACTTCCGGGCCGATGTCCGGCAGGGCCATCAGCTCTTCGGTGCTGGCGGCGGCCAGCTCGTCCATGTCGCGGAAGCGTTCGGCAAGGGTGCGGGCCGTCTGCTCGCCTACCTGCCGTATGCCCAGCGCCGCGACGAAGCGCATGAGCGGGGCCTTGCGCCGTGCCTCGTCCAGCGCGGACACGAAGTTCCCGGCCGAAACTTCGCCCATGCGCTCGTAGCCCATCAGCTCTTCCTGCGTGAGGGTGAAGAGGTCGGCGGGGCTCTGCACGCGCCCGGCGTCGATGAGGGCTTCCACCCACTTCGCGCCCACGCCGTCCACGTCCAGCCCGGCCTTGCTCACGAAGTGGACAATGCTCCGCCGGATGACCGCCGGGCAGGCAAGGTTCACACAGCGCCATGCAGCCTCGCCCTCGAGGCGGCGCACAGGCGAGCCGCACACCGGGCATTCCGTGGGGAAGCGGTATTCGGGCAGGCCTTCGGGGCGCTGTTCCAGCACCGGGCCGAGCACGTCGGGTATCACGTCGCCCGCGCGCTGGATGACCACCATGTCGCCTTCGCGTATGCCAAGGCGGCGTATCTCGTCCTCGTTGTGCAGGGTGGCGCGCTGTACCATCACGCCGCCAAGGCTCACGGGCTCGAGTTCGGCCACAGGGGTGAGCACGCCGGTGCGGCCCACCTGAATGGAAATTTTCCTGAGTTTTGTCACGGCCTTGCGTGCGGTGAACTTCCACGCGGCGGCAAAGCGCGGGGCGCGCGCGGTAAAGCCCAGCGCCTCCTGCGCCTCAAGGTCGTCCAGCTTGAAGACCACGCCGTCTATCTCGAAGGGCAGGTCGTCGCGCCGGGCTTCCATGGCGTTCACAAAGTCCAGCGCCTCGGCGGCACTGCGGCACAGGCGGCCTTCGGGCGGGGTCTCGAAGCCCCAGCCGCGCAGGGCGTCCATGATTTCGGCGTGCCTGCGCCAGTGCGGGGCGGGCTTTTGATTTTTGGGGAAAGAAGAGGGCGTGCGCGGCGCTTCGGGCGCGGCAAAGGCCGAGAGCAGAGAGCCCTGCGCAGGGCGCGAAGGCTTGGCGGCCTTGGCGGAAGCTTCCGGGATAAAAGGAAGATTTTCCAGAGCCCGGCCCTGCTGCGGCGCGGCTTCGGGCTGGCTTCCCCAGTCCAGTTCGCCAAGGCTGTAGGCAAGGAAGCGGAGCTTGCGGCTGGCGGTGACGCTGGTGTCGAGCTGGCGGAGCGAACCCGCGGCGGCGTTGCGCGGATTGGCGAAGAGCTTCTGCCCGAGGGCGGCCTGCCTTTCGTTCAAGTCTTCGAATTCCTTACGGAACATGAGCACTTCACCGCGCACCTCGATGAGCTTGGGGAAGGGGGCGGCAAGGCGCAGGGGCAGGCCGCGCACCGTGCGCATGGCCTGCGTTACCACTTCGCCCACTTCGCCGTCGCCGCGCGTGAGGGCCTGCGTGAGCACGCCGTCCTCGTAGGTGAGTTCGCAGGCGAGGCCGTCGAGCTTGGGGTCGGCCCACCACGCGGCAAGAAGGCCGGGCGTGGCTTCGGGCAGGGCGCGTTCGGCGCGCTGGCGGAAGGCCTCCCACTCTTCGACGGAGAACACGTTGTCCAGCCCGTACATCCGGCGGCGATGGGCGCGTGTCTCGAGGTAGGGGAGCACGGCCCCGCCCACGCGCAGGGTGGGGGAATCGGGGCGGCGCAGGGCCGGATGGGCTTCTTCCAGCGCCACGAGTTCGCGGAACAGGGCGTCGTAAGCTTCGTCTGTGATTTCAGGGGCATCGAGCTGATGGTACAGGCGGTTGTGGCGCTCCAGCTCGGCGCAGAGATAGGCGATGTGCGCTTCGGGTGCGGCTTCGGGGGAATCGGGAGAGGTGGGGGAAATGGGGAAAGCGGGCGCGGCGGGAGAGGCCTCGGGTGTGGGGGACGCGGCGGCAGAGTCCGCAAGGGTAGGAGCGGCGGGAACGGGAGCGGCGAGGGGGGAAGGCGCGGGAGTTTCGCGTTCAGGCTTCGCGGCGGGGGCGTCGGAAGCCGTGTCGGGCGCAGGAACGTCGGCAGGCGCGGCGAGGGGGGACGGAGCGGCGAGGGGAGTCGGCGCGGGCGTTTCGCGTTCAGGCTTCGCGGCGGGGGCTTCGGACGGCGTGTCGGGCGCGGGAGCTTCGGTCGAGGGCGCAGAGGCGGGAGCTTCGGGCGATGGGACGGCCTGTCTGGCGCTTTCTTCCCTATTAAAGGAAGGGGCGGCAAGGGGCGCGGCCTTGCCCGGAAGGGCCTCGGGCGCGGGGGAAACAGGGGACGCAGGAGCGGCGGGCGCGGCAGAGTCCGCAAGGCCGGGAGCGGCGGGGGAAGCCGTGAGGGAAGCGGCGGGGGCGTCGGCGGGAGAAACCCCGGCTTCGGGATTCGCGGGAGAGAGCCCGGCGTGTTCTTCCGCCGCCTTGCTGGCGGGGGCGGCCTTTTTCGGCGTCTTCGGGGCGGGGTTCTGGTCGAAGAGCGAGAATTGTTTCATGTGCGGCCTCCGCGAGAGTCTTGCCTCGGCGTCCGGGAAGGGCGGCCCGTGGGCGCGGCCATTGTGCCACGGCTTGCGGCGCAGGGCAAGGGCGCGGCTGGCGTGCTGTTTTCTTGGCTTGCCAGCGTGGCGGCTTTGGCGTATCATGTTCGCCGAAAACAAAAGGGGCTCTGTTCCGGGCCTACAGGAGATAGATATGAAAACCAGCTCTCGCAATGCCTATGTGGGCAAGATCACTGCCATTATTCTGGGCGGCCTCAACGACGAGGTGGAACTCGAACTGGCCACCGGCGAAAAGGTGTACGGCCAGCTCGCCCACGCCAGCGCCGAACGCCTCGGCCTTGCCGTCGGCACGGAAGCTATGGCCCTTGTGAAGGCTACCGAGATCCTGCTCGTGAACGAGAACGAGGATTACGAGGTCTGCTGCCGCAACCAGTTCACCGGCAAGGTGCAGAAGCTCGTGCGCGGCTTTGTGAACGGCGAAGTCCTCATCCAGACGGCCAGCGGCCTCGAGCTCAACGCCACCGTTTCTCTGGACGGCATCAACCGCCTGCGCGTGGAGCGCGGCGCTACCGTGACCGCCATGTTCAAATCTTCCAACGTCATGATCGCGGCGAAGAAATAGCCCGTTCTGCGCTTTGACGTCAGGCCCTGCTTCGGCGGGGCTTTTTTTTTGCCCGAAGCACAAAAAAAAACGCCGCGGGAAGGCGGCGTTCGTTTGCAGGAAGCTGTGTTATTGCAGGCGCTTGTCGGTGTTGGCCAGCACGGCGGAAGTAAGGATGAACAGGTAGCCCAGCAGTTCGCTGGATTCTTCCATGGCGGTTTTCGCGTCGTAGATGAAGTTCTGGCCCAGCAGTTCTTTCCAGATCATGCGCATACCGAAAAGGCGGGAATAGGCAAGGACGATGACCAGCCCGATGAGCAGATAGGGGAAGTATTTCCAGCGCACGAAATGCTCGAGCCCGGCAATGGTGCGGCGCAGGTCGGTGCAGGCGTAGGCGAGGCAGACGGCCGCCGTGCCCAGCGCGGGATAGACCCAGCAGCCGTGGCGGATGAAGTCGAGGAAGTAGTCCTGCTCGCGGATGAGCATGCAGGTGAGGAAGCCGCCCACCAGCACCAGCGAGCGGCGCAGTTCGGGGCGGCGGTAGGCTTCGAGGAAGTAGAGGCCCGCGCTCGCGGCGAGTATCAGGCTCTGGGCCAGCTCGATGGGGCCGGTCTCGGTGAAGCGGGTCGTGAGCTGGAGTTCCCAGAGGAAAATGAGGAAGAGCGTGATGACCCCGCCCCCAAGCGCGAGGAGCAGAAGAAGGGCGCGGCCTATGGCCTTGAGCTGGGAACGGACATCGGCGTCGGCAAGGAACGGCATGGCGGAGATGTGCGGAGGGTTGAGGTGGACGGAAGGGCGCGCGGAAGGGGTTGAGGTGCGCGGGCCGCCGGGCGGCAGGGCCGGCCGTGGCGGGGGAGCCGCCTGTGGCGGAAAAAGGCAATTTTGCGCCGTTTGCCGGGCTTTGTCAAAGATTTTTTACGAGGGAAGGGGGGAAGCTCTTTTCCGGGAGTGTGGGGTTGTCGTGTCCCTCACGCTCCCGGCCCTCGTACCTTTTAAAAGGAAAACTGCCAGAGCCGGGGGGAGTGGCGCAAGGCGGGTTCAAGGCGGCCGCTCTTTCGAGAGCGTCCACCTCTTGGGAAGGGGGAAGTAACGCGGAAGTTTGCGTGCTCACTACCCTCTAAGGCCGGGCTTTGCCCTTGGCCTCGAGTCACGGCTATGGCCTGCGGGAAGTGGTGTTCAAGGAAATATTTTCCAGAGTCTTGGATTTCCTGCCGGAAATCCGCTTCCGCGCTTCGCGCGGTGAGGAAGAAAAGGCATCCTGAAATGCCGTTCGCTCGAAGCCGCCCGGGCTTACGCCC
>JAFQTU010000046.1 GCA_017408905.1 Mailhella sp.
GGCGCGAAAGGATGCGGATGGCGCGGCGTATCTCGGCGTCACGGCCGATGACGGGATCGAGCTTGCCCTTGCCTGCGGCTTCCACAAGGTCGCGGCCGTACTTGGTGAGGGCTTCGTACGTGCCTTCCGGGTCGGCAGAGGTCACGCGCTGGCCGCCGCGCACTTCGGCCGTAGCACGCAGGAACTTTTCGAGGTCGATGCCGTTCTTGCGGCAGATGTCACCAAGCGCGCCGCCCGCTTCAACGAGCTGGGCGAAGATGTGTTCCACGCTGACGTACTCGTCCTTCAGGCGGCGGGCCAGCTCTTCGGCCTGCGCAAGGGCGCGGGCAAGGCGCTGGGTGATGCGGATGGACTGCTGGTCCACGCCGGAACCGCTGACCGAGGGGCGCTTGTCGAGAGCCTGTTCTATTTCAGCGGTCATCAGCTCGACGCTGGCCCCCATGCGCTTCACGATGCCGGGCACAAGGCCTTCCTGCTGGCGCAGGAGCGCAAGGGCGAGATGTTCGGCGTCCACTTCCTGATGGCCGCGGGTGAGCGCCAGATTCTGGGCCGCGCCCAGAGCTTCCTGCGCCTTGATGGTGAGTTTGTTCATATCCATGAGTTACCTCCTGCGGGTTGTAGAGACCCGCCCGTGAGATAGCCGCAGGCGGAGGCCGTCAAAAGGGTGCAGAGCAGACGGCCCGCGAGTCGCCCGGGGCTTCTTTTATGATGAGTGAGGGGAAATGCCTTATTTATCCGCGAGTTCCGCCAGGGCCTTCCAGTGTGCGAGCTGTTCTTCGCTCAGGTCTTCGGGCTTGGGGATGCTGATGGTGACGTTGACATACTCGTCGCCGCGCTGGGATTCCGGGCCGAGACCGCGCCCGCGGATGCGGAGCTTGCGGCCGCTGGAAGACGCCGCCGGGATGTTCATTTCCACAGCGCCGTCCAGCGTGGGGATACGCTTCTTCACGCCGAACAGAGCTTCCCACGGGGTAAGGGAAACGTCGCAGGTGACATCGGAACCATCCACGCGGAAGACGGGGTGCGCGGCATAGTGCACGGTAAGGTAAAGGTCGCCGGCCGGGTCGCCGGGATTGCCCTTGCCGCGCAGGCGCAGCTTGCCGCCGTCGCGGATGCCGGCCGGGATATTGATCTGCAGGCTGGACGCCGCACCGCCGGACGAAAGCGTGACCTGCTTGGTGCCGCCCCGGCGGGCTTCCTCGAGGGTGATCTCGATCTCGGCTTCGATGTCGGAACCGCGGCGCGAACGCCTGCCGCCGAACATGCCGCCGAAGGGGTCGCCCCCGGCCTGCCCGCCAAAACCGCCGTTGCGGGCCATGCGGCCGAAAAGCGCTTCGAAAAAGTCGCTGTTCATTCCGCTGCCGCCGAAATTCTGGCCGTTGAAATTGAAGTTGAAATTCTCGAAGCCCGGGCCGCCGGTGAACTGCTGGCCATGCTTCCAGTTCGGGCCGAGCTGATCGTACATGCGACGCTTCTCGTCGTCCTTCAGGACTTCGTAGGCCTCGTTTATCTCCTTGAACCTGTCCTCGGCGGCCTTGTCGCCGGGGTTGAGGTCAGGATGATATTTGCGGGCAAGCTTCTTGTAGGCCTTCGCTATCTCATCTTTGCCAGCCGAACGCTCAACGCCCAGCAGCTTGTAATAATCCTTGTATTCTACAGCCATTTTTCTTCTCCTGAAAGGCGATTCCCGCCGTACCGATATTGAAATAAGTACGCCTTGGAAGCAGTCAAGAGGGCAGAGCTGGGAAAAGAGATTTGCCGGGGTGGGGGAAACTTGGAAAAGCCATAGCTTTGGGGTTCGCCAGCATAGCGGGGGGGTCGGGGGCTTCGCCTGCACGCACCTCTGCTCTCAAAAACACACTCAACCATACTTTATCCAACTGGAATCATTTCACCTTTCCCATCCACACCTACCTTTCTGTTTCGTAGCTTTTTTCTCAGCTTCTCTCCCAGCGTGCCTATCTCGGGCAAGGACGCTTTGCCGCTCTCCTTACGGCGGATATTCATATGTGGAGCGGAAACATGGCCATATCCGCCCTTCCCCTTCCGGTCGGGCTTGCAGAGGGCATAAGAAAGGCCCCCGCCTCATACGAAGCAGGGGCCGCGTTCTTGCGCAGTTCGGCGCTTATTCGGCGCTGTCCTCTCCACCCTTGAACTGCATATTGTACAGGGTGCGGTATTTACCGTTGGGGATAGCCATCAGCTCTTCATGCGTACCCAGTTCGGCAAGGTCGCCCTCGTTGATGACGGCGATGCGGTTGGCATTCTTCACCGTGGACAGGCGGTGCGCGATGACGAACACGGTCTTGTCCTTCATAAGGTTGTCGATGGCCTTCTGCACGATCTCCTCGGACTTGTTGTCGAGTGCGGAAGTCGCTTCATCGAGGATAACGATGGGCGCGTTCTTCAGGAAGGCGCGGGCAATGGCCACGCGCTGTTTCTGGCCGCCGGAAAGGAGCGTGCCGCGCTCGCCGATAGCGGTATCCACGCCCTTGTCGAGCGAGGCGATGAACTCCGTGAGGCAGGCGCATTCAAGGGCCTGCCTGATCTCTTCATCCGTGGCGTCGGGCTTGCCGAGCAGGATATTCTCTCTGATCGTACCGTCGAAGAGGAAGTTATCCTGGAACACGACGGCGATGTTCTGCCGCAGATCGTACAGGCTGAACTCACGGATATCCACACCGTCGATCTTGATGCTGCCCTGATTCACATCGTAGAAGCGGGGAATGAGGCTGACCAGCGTGCTCTTGCCGCCGCCGGAATTGCCCACAAGGGCGATCATCTCGCCGACCTTAACATCGAGGTTGATATTGCGCAGAACATCCACACCGGGCTCGTAGGCGAAGTGGATATTCTCGAAGGTTATGCTCTTCTTCACGCCATCCAGCGGCTTGGTCGCTTCCTTTTCCACAAGATGAGAAGGCCGGTCGAGCATCTCAAAAACGCGTTCTATGGCAAGGAAGGAATTCTGAACGGATACGGCGACGTTGCTGATATTCTTGAGCGGCGTGTACAGCATGAGCAGGGCCGTGAGGAACGACACGAAGTTACCGGGCGTGATGGTTCCCTGCACGATGAGCCAGCTGCCGTAGGCGATGGCGAGGCCGAGGCCTATGGAAATGACAAAGTGCATGAAGGGCGAGAGCCATGCCGTACGGCGGGTCATGGCAACCATGAGGTCAAACACCTCGTTCAGCAGGTTACTGAAACGGAGCTTCTGCTGTTCCTGAAGGTTATAGGCCGCAATGGTACGATTGCCGGCAAAGGTTTCGTTATAGGTGGTGTTCACCTGAAACATGCATTGGTTATTCTTAGAAACCAACGACTTGATAAGCTTTTTTACTCTGGTGAGCGGTGCGATGGCAACAACGAGTATGACGATCGCCACAATGGAAAGCTGCCACGAATTGTAGATGAGCACACCTACCAGCGCCACAGAGGAACATATGCGTGTGATGAAGCTTTTCAGGTTGGTGAGCAGGCCGGAGCAGGCAAGCTTGGCATCTTCGTTGAACCGGAAGAGAACCTCACCAGAGGTCTTCTTGTCGAAAAAAGCGGGTTCCAATTCCACCAGCTTATCGTACAGGCGCTGCCGCACGGCCATAGTAATCTTGCCGCCTACCCACGTATTCAGGTAGGCACTGCCGAAGTTCAGCAGGCCCTGCACCGTGGTGAAGCCCACGATGAGGATGGGGATGAACCACGGGGCGTCCATATTCTTGCCCACCACCACAACGTCGGTATAGGGCTTGAGGAACATGGCTATAGCCGCATCGAGGCTGCCCACAGGAACACAGATCAGGAGCGACAGCAGGGCAATAAGCCAGATGGGCTTCACAAAGGGCCACATTCGGCTGTAGTTCACCACGAACTGGTTACGCTTGATCTTCTCCTTGATTGTTTTACTCATGCTAACTCCACAAATAAAAGGCACTCCCTGCGCGCCGCCCCTCTCAAGAAGGCCGGGCGCAGAACACCAGAACCGTTACTCCACGGTAACGCTTTTGGCAAGGTTGCGCGGCTGGTCCACGTCCTTGCCGAGATAGTCGGCCACGCAGTAGCTGAAAAGCTGGAGCGCAGGCAGGGCCAGGAAGGACGCGGCCACGGGATGGGCCTGCGGAAGCACCCACAGCTCTTCGGCGGCAAGGTCGGGGGCTTTGCCGTCCCTTTCCTGCACAAGGGCGATGACGCGCCCCTGACGGGCCAGCACTTCCTGAATATTGGATTTCACCTTGGGGTAGAGCTCGTCGTCCAGCGCCATGGCGAAGGTGGGGAACAACGGGTCGATAAGCGCGATGGGGCCGTGTTTCATCTCGCCGGAAGCGTAGCCTTCAGCATGGATGTAGGAAAGTTCCTTGAGCTTGAGAGCGCCTTCCAGCGCCAGCGCGTGGCACTGGCCGCGGCCCAGATAGAAGAAACTGCGCGCGGAAGAGAAGCGCAGGGCCAGCCCGGCGGCCCTCTCCTGCATGGCGGGGAGCGCCGAGGCAAGGAGATGGGGCAGGCCTGCAAGGGCATGGAGAAGCGCATCGTCCCGCACGGCAGGACTGCGGCGCTGGCCGTAGTACGCGGCCATGAGGGCAAGGAGCGTCATCTGGCTGCACATGGCCTTGGTGGAGGCCACGCTTATTTCCGGCCCGGCCTGCGTATAGAGCACCACGTCGGCCTCGCGGGCGATGGACGAGCCAACCACGTTGCACAGGCCTATGACCTTGCAGCCCTTTTCCTTGGCAAGGCGCAGGGCTGCCAGCGTGTCGGCGGTCTCGCCGGACTGGCTGATGACCAGCACGGCCTCGTCGGGCCTCAGGATGGGGTCGCGGTAGCGGAATTCGGAAGCGATGTCGAGCACGGTGGGAACGCCGCCCACGCTTTCAAGGAGCTGGCGGCTCCACAGGCCCGCGTTGTAGGACGTGCCGCAGGCCACGATATGCAGGCGGCTGGGCACGGGAAAAGCGTCGAGCTCATGCAGATCGACGCGAAGGCCCTGCCCGTCCCGCAGGAGGCGGCCGCTGAGGCAGTCCGTGATGACGCGGGGCTGTTCCATGATCTCCTTGAGCATGAAATGCTTGTAGCCGTCCTTGGCGGCGGCCTGCATATCCCATGGGATATGGCTCACGGCCTTTTCGACCGGGGCAAGGTCTTTCAGGGAAAAGACTTCCCATGCTGCGCCCTGGATGCGGGCCATCTCGCCGTCTTCAAGGAAGACGACTTCACGGGTATAGGGCAGGAAGGCGGGGATGTCGGAGGCCACGAAGCATTCGCCCACGCCCACGCCCATGAGCAGGGGTGCGGCCATGCGCGCGGCGTAGATGACGCCCGGCTCTTCGGGCGACAGGAGAACGACGGCATAGGCCCCGTGGGCGCGGCGCAGGGCAGAGGCAAAGGCCTCGCGCAGGCAGGAGGCCTTCTTGCGCTCCTCGCCGATGAGATGGGCCAGCACTTCGGTGTCGGTCTCGGAAAGGAAGACGTGCCCTTCGGCAGTGAGCTCGTCCTTGATTTCCTGGAAATTCTCGATGATACCGTTGTGGATGATGGCAAGATCGCCATCCTGAGAAAGGTGGGGGTGGGCGTTGCGCTCCACAGGGAGGCCATGCGTGGCCCAGCGGGTATGCCCTATGCCGGCCGTCGCCAGCAGGCAGGGCTTTTCCGCCACCTTGGCTTCCAGCGCAGAGAGCTTGCCTGCGGCCTTGAGCACTTCCAGCTTTCCGGCCTGTTCGAAAGCCACGCCGGACGAATCGTAGCCGCGATATTCAAGGCGATGCAGGCCTTCGATGAGCAGGGGGACTGCCGGGCGATGGCCGCTGTAGCCGATGATGCCACACATAGGGGACTCCTTATTAGAAGGGGAACGTGCCCCTGTTATACAGCCCTTAGGCCGAAGCGGCAAGAAAATCATTGCCGCAGGGCCGCCAGACAAGAAGACCTGCCGCATATCCGACAGGTCTTTCGTATCATAACACTTGCCTACTGCTGTTTTTCAGCGGCAGGTGCGGCCTTTTCCCCTTCAAGGGGAAGGGCGTTGGCGGGTTCAGGCCGACGGGGAAGCTCCAGGGAAGGCATTTCCCCGAAGGAAGGTTCCACGGCGTCCAGCGCCTTCATGATAGATGCGGTGATATCGGTCTCCGGGCTGGCGGAAAGCATATTCTCGGCACTGAAGATGCCGAACAGGCCGTTTTCCCTGCTGTAGGCATCGAAGGTCTTTTTCATCACCGTCTGGATGACATTGCCGACGTGCTCCTGCTCCTGACGGATGGCTTCCTGCATGAAGGCCACACGCTCCTGAAGCTCGCTCTCCATGCGGCTGGCTTCCTCGTCCCTGCCTTCGGCACGGGCTTTTTCCATGGCGTCCAGCGCCTGCTTCAGTATGCTCTGCGCCTTGTTCTCCAGCTCGTTCATGCGGCTGAAGCCCGCCTTGCCTATGCGGCTGTCCTGAAAGAGCTTGCTTATCTGCACCACGCCGAACTGCGGGGCAGGCTTCTGCTTCTGCTTCTCGTTACAGCCGGCAAGAAGGGCAAGCATGGATACAAGGACAAGGGCGCGGCAGATATGGGCAAGGGTTTTCTTCATAAGGAAACTCCGTAAAAAAACAGGAAGGACGGCGAAAAAGGCAATACCAGCGAATCAAAACAGCGAGAGGAAATACAGGGAGAGCTTCCCTACCCCCTCAGGTACAACGTGGAAGCCCTACTAAACAGCCTGCCAAAAACAGAACTATCAGTGAGATTTTGCTTTCTGTACCGTATTGAAATACCGATTGAAATTGATTTCATCGGTCTTATATTCATGAGATTTAAAAACAGAATCATCCTTGAACTGCTTTGCGGATGCGAAATCAATGATATAAAGCTGTCTTTCTCCATTACCAAGAGTACCGATGAGGATATTGCTTCCATGCAGGTCGCCATGAACAAGCCTGTTCTCCCTCATGTAATTCCTCACTTCCTACAGTTGAGAAATATACGTATCCTCGGGACCTGCGGCACTGCGCATACAGTCGTGCAAGGTCTGGACGTTTTCGACCAGCGGAGTCACCAGCACTTCAAACTGCGGAAGTTCAAGGTAGGTGATAGGCTTCAGGCAGTAGGGACAGCCGGAAGAAAAGAGCAGTCCGTTTTCGTACTCGCCTTTCAAATACGATGGCGAAGAGGTTTTGGATGGCGGAGTAGAATAGATGTTCGTCTTGATAAAGACAGGGCGGTTTTCCAAACGGCCTTTAAAGTTGAAATACGGGCCTTTGCCTTCGGTAAGGAGAATCTCCAGATTGGAAACGAGAACCCCCTCCTTCACCAGCGCCTGTTCCAGAACGACCTGCGCAAGTTTCCCGATCAGGAGCTTCTGCAGGCGCAGTTCCTTTTCCGCACGTATGGATTTATAGGCAATAAGGAAGTAGTTGAACTTCTTTGAAAATTTTACTCTGTAGGTTTTTCCGAAAAGAGTTATCCTGAAGGCGTAGCTGTCATAAAGCTCTTCGGGGCGGAAAGAGAAATACGACTCCCTCCAATTAGATTCTTTCACGCGTTCTATCTTTAGCATACGGAAATATCTCCTCAAAAAAACCAGAGCTGACGGAGAGAAAACCTGCACACGTAAGCGTACAGTATGCCTGTATTCCTCTCGGAAAAATCTCTACTAATATATCATTTCGCCAAGACTTAGACAAGCTGTCTTTTCCTGCCCCTCCCCGGGCTTGACAGCGCCCCCGGCTTGGCGGAAACTCCGGCCCACAGGACAGAACACGTTCAAACAAGGCAGGACATCACATGGCTGACCCCAGATCGGAAGCGGCGATAGAAAAGCTCCGCACGGAAATCGACGCCCTGGACAACGAGCTCCTCGAACTCATGCGCAGGCGCTTCAACCTGAGCCGCCGCATCATGACGGACCAGCACCGCTTCGGCATGCCGGTGGAAGTCTTCACCCGCGACAGGGAGGAACAGACCCTCGACCGCCTGAAAAAGCTGAACGACGAGTCCGACTGCCCCATGCGGGCCTCCCACCTCGGGAACATCTGGAAGGCCATCTTCTCCTGCACCCGCGTGGGCTGGTAGGCTCTATGCCCCGGCGGGGTCCGGGCCTTTCGGCCCGCGCTTCGGCTTCGCCGCTTCCAGCATCTTCTGGAAAACGAATTCTTCCAGCCCCTTGCGCTTTTCTTCCGGCACATCGGCCAGGGCCATCTCGGCTCTGGCCATATTTTTATGGCCGCCGCCCCCGCCCAGACTGCCGAACAGCGCCGAGGCCACGAGGCCGAGGTCCATATTGCCGAAGCCGCCCCGGAACACCGCGATGACGCGCCCCCCGCTCACGCCGCACACCGCCACCCAGCGCAGGCCGTGCACCTTGAGGAAGAAATCGGCCACCACCACAAGGATGTCGCTGCTCTGCACCTTGCCCAGCCACGAAAAACTGCCGCGGCCGCAGGGGCGCAGGGTGTCGAAGGCGCGGGTGAAATAGGGAAGCCATTCCGGCAGGTATTCACTGCGCAGGATGCGCGTCATAAGGGCAGGATCGCCGAAGCGGCTCAGCCAGTGGTAGGCGCGCAGGTCCACTTCCGTGCAGTTGCGCCCGAACGTGCCCGTATCAGTGCGGATGCCGTACTGGAGCGCCGTGGCCAGCAGGCGGCCCGGGCGTATGTCGGCCGAATAGAGGTATTCGCACATCATGGTACTTACCGCGCCTATGCCCGGGCGTATGTCCTGGAAGGCCGTGTTCGTAAGCTCTTCGGGAAGCGGGTGATGGTCGATGACGATGGAGAAGTCCACCCCGGCGAAATCCGGGTGATGGTGCGACTGCGAATCCACGATGGCGTAGCGCTGAACCTTCTTGCGCATGGACGGGCGCCACTTCACCAGCGGGACGCGCAGATAGCGGAGCATGGCGAGATTGTCCGGCCGGGCTATGTCGTTCACGCGGGCCAGCGTCACGCTCTTCACCCGGGAACGGATGATGCGCGAAAGCGCCATGGCGCTGGCAATGGCATCGGGGTCGGCATTGATGAGGATGCACCAGTCCTCGTTCTTGTCCAGCAGGCCGTATATCTGCTCGAGCTGGGCCGACATCACGCGGAAATACGCCATGCCATGCCCCTAGGACTTGCGGTTGCGCACGAAGTCCAGCGCTTCGCGGAACACCTTCTGCTCGAAGCGGCGCGGAAGCCTGTCGAGACAGGCCTGAGCCTTGTCGAGGTATTCGTCGGCCATAGCGCGGGCCTCGGCATCGAAGCAGAGGCGGCGGATGTCGGCGGCGATGCGCACACGGTCTTCAGGCGTGAACGTGCCGTTCCTGAACTTTTCGCGGAACACTTCGCGCTCGCCGCTGGAAAGGAAGTCCACGTACTTCATGATGGGCGGGGTGTACTTGCCTTCCACGATGTCGCCAGCCGTAGGCTTGCCGGTAACGGCTTCGTCCGCGAAGTCCAGCGCGTCGTCCACGATCTGGAAGGCGATGCCGAGGTTGAGGCCGTATTCGGAAATGGCCTCCACTTCCTCGTCGGAAGCCCCGGCATAGAGCGCGCCGAGGCGGCACGAGCCCTTGAGCAGCCAGCCCGTCTTGCCCGCCACGATGTCGATATATTCCTTCAGGCTGTGGGAAAGGGAGCCCTGGAGCGCTATCTCGTGGGCCTCGCCTGCGGCCGTCATGAGCACGGCTTCGGAAACGCAGGTCAGCAGGGAGGGGATGTTGAACGAGGCTGTCTTATGGCTGGCGGCGGCAAGGAGCGCGTCCCCGGCGAGGATGGCGGGGGCCGTGCCGTAGATGAGGTGGGCGGACTTGCGGCCGCGGCGGGATTCCGCGCCGTCCAGCACGTCGTCGTGCAGGAGCGTGGCCACATGTATCATTTCAGGAATGACGGCCAGTTCGTAAAGCTGGGGCCCGTCCGCCCCGAAAAGGCGGGCGGAAAGCAGGGTGAGCAGGGGGCGCAGGCGCTTGCCCCCGGCCATGAGCACATGGCTCACGATGTCGCGCAGGGGGGCGGGCATGGCTGCCAGTTCCTGTTCCAGGGCCTTGTTGACTTTGAGCTGTTCGTATTTGAGCACGGATACGAAAGTGACCATGATATCCTTTCCTGAAAGAAATGTAGGGGAACTCCCCCCGTTGTGACCGTATTTTGCTTTCAGTGCAAGCATTTTCCCCCTGCTGTGCAGGCAAAAGACCCTTTACAAGTCCTGCGATAGTTAGGATACTGCACGAATGGACTTCAACTTCTCGCTTTTCTTCATGGCTCTGGGCCTTGCCTGCTGTATCGAGGCCCTGCCGTGGCTCGTCGCCCCCCGGCGCTTCCGGGAAATGCTCCACCAGCTTGGGGAACTCCCTTCCGAACAGCTCCGCATGGGCGGCTTCCTCATGCTCGCCCTCGGCCTTGGCGTGTGCGCCGCAGGCCGCCACCTCATGTAAGGAAAAACCATGCACATAGACGCTCTCATCCTGGCCGCAGGCAAGGGCACGCGTATGCCCTCCCCCCGCCCCAAGGTCCTGCAGACCCTGCTGGGCGAGACCATGCTCGCCCTCGTCACCTCCACGCTCCACTCCATGCCCCGCGTGAAGGGCATCTTCACCATGGTGGGCTGCGAGGCCGCCATAGTCTCCGCCGAGGCCGAAGCCGTGGCCGGGCGCCTTGGCCGCAAGGCCTTCTGCATCGAACAGAAGGAGCAGAAAGGCACGGGCCACGCCCTGATGACCGCCATGCCCTTCCTTGAAGGCGACGGCCGCCTGCTCGTGGTCAACGGCGACGCGCCCCTGCTCACCGCCGACGTGCTCGACCGCTTCCTCGACGGGGCCGAAGGCTCGGACGTGGCCTTCCTCAGCCTCGAACTGGACGACGCCGCCTCCTACGGCCGCGTGGTGCGCAAGGAGGGCGCGGTGAAGGCCATCGTGGAAGCCAAGGACTTCGACCCGGCCCTCTACGGCCCGAAGGAAGACGCCCACGAAGTCAACACCGGCATCTACCTCTTCTCCCTGCCCGCCGTGCGCCAGCTCCTGCCCAGGCTCGGCAACAATAACAAGAGCGGCGAATACTACATCACCGACCTCGTTTCCCTCGGACTCGAAGCCGGTATGGACGTGCGCGGCATCAAGGCCGAAGGCACGGGCTGCGACGGCAATGCCCTGCTCGGCGTGAACAATCCCGTGGAGCTGGCCGCCGCCGAAGAGCTCCTGCAATCGCGCCGCAACGCCGCCCTCCTCGCTTCCGGCGTGGTCATGCACGGGCTTTCCGGCATCCGCGTCAGCCCCCTGTCCACGGTCGAAGCCGGAGCGGAGATCTACGGCCCGTGCGAGATCTACGGCTCGAGCACCGTCAAAAGCGGCGCCCGCATCCGTTCGCACTGCGTCCTGCGCGACGCCGTCGTCCACGGCGGCGTGGAAATGCGCGAATTCTGCCACATCGAAGGCGCGGAAGTGCGCACGGGCGCCATCGTCGGCCCCTACGCCCGCCTTCGCCCGCAGGCTCTGGTGGACGAGAAGGCCCATGTGGGCAACTTCGTCGAGCTGAAGAAGACCTACCTCGGCAAGGGCTCCAAGGCCAACCATTTCACCTACCTCGGCGATACCGAAGTCGGCCCCGGCGTGAACTTCGGCGCAGGAACGATCACCTGCAACTACGACGGCAGGAACAAGTTCAAGACCATCGTGGGCGCGGACTGCTTCATCGGCAGCAATACCTCGCTGGTAGCCCCCGTGACCATCGGCGAAGGCGCGCTCATCGGCGCGGGTTCCGTCATCGTGGAGGACGTGCCCGCCGGGAAGATGGCGCTGGGGCGCGGCCGCCAGGTCGTCAAGGACAGGAAAAACTGAGCCCGGGCCGCGCGTATTCCCCCGCCCTCCCCTCGGAAAACTTGACTCTTTTCAAGATAGTCTCCATATCTGGTGATATGCCGGGGGCGGAACGCCCTTCCGGCCCTCAAGGAGAACGATTATGGCCTGCCGTATTCTGAATATAAAGTCCGCCGCCGATGCCGAGGCCCTGGCCTTTTTCCAGCGCCTTGCCGGGCGCGGCAACCCTGCCGACAATTCCGGGCAGGATGTGGAAAATCAGGTCCGCGCCATCATAGACGACGTGCGCACCCGTGGCGACGAGGCCCTGCTGGAACGCACCCGCCAGTTCGACGCGCCCGATATCGAACTGCCCCTTGCCGTCCCGCAGGAAGAACTGGCCCGCGCAGCCGCCTCCATTTCCGGCGAGGAGCGCTCCATCATCATGGAGGCCGCCTCGCATATCCGCACCTTCCACGAGGCGCAGAAGGACAAGTCGTGGTTCATCACCCGTGACGACGGTTCCATCCTCGGCCAGAAGGTCGAGCCTGTGGAGCGCGCCGGCCTCTACGTGCCCGGCGGCAAGGGCGGCAACACGCCGCTCATCTCCTCCATGCTCATGGGCGCTATCCCCGCGCAGGTGGCCGGAGTGAAGGACATAGCCGTGGTCACGCCCCCGCGTGCCGACGGTACGCTGAACCCCTACATGCTCGCCGCCGCCTACCTGCTGGACATCAGCGAGGTCTATCGCGTGGGCGGCCCGTGGTCCATCGCCGCGCTGGCCTACGGCACGAAGGAGATCAAGGCCGTGGACGTCATCGCGGGCCCGGGCAACATCTTCGTGGCCACGGCCAAGAAGCTCGTTCAGGGCAAGGTGGGCATCGACATGATAGCCGGCCCCAGCGAGATACTCGTGCTTGCCGACGACAGCGCCAACCCCGAATGGCTCGCGGCCGATATGCTCTCGCAGGCCGAACACGACGCTCTCGCCTCCTCGGTGCTGGTCACGCCCAGCGCCGCCCTTGCGGACCGCGTGGCCGCCGCCCTCGAGCGCCGCTGCGCCGAACTGCCCCGCGCCGACATCGCCCGTGCCGCCCTCGACGACTGGAGCGCCCTCATCGTCGTGCCGGACATGGCCACCGCCGTGGAGATCAGCAATCTCATCGCCCCCGAACACATGGAAGTGTGCACGGCTTCCCCGTGGGAGCTCCTGCCCTCCATCCGCCATGCCGGCGCGGTCTTCCTCGGCCAGTATTCGCCCGAACCCGTGGGCGACTACTACGCCGGGCCCAACCACGTCCTGCCCACGCTGGGCACGGCGCGCCATTCTTCCGCCCTGAGTGTGCAGACCTTCTGCAAGCGCACCAGCGTGGTGGCCGCTTCCGCCGAGTTCACCAAGCGCCACGCGGCGTCCATCGCAAGGCTGGCCCGCCTCGAAGGGCTTGAGGCCCATGCCCGTTCCGTCGAGCTCCGCGGCTGAACCCTGTCACGCAGGGCTTCCCCTGCCCCCAACAGAAACGAAAGCATAAAGGAGAGGATCTATGCTTCTTGAAGGAAAGAAAGCCGCCATCTTCGGCGTGGCCAACCAGCGCAGCATCGCCTACGGCATCTCTTCCGCGTTCAAGCGCGAAGGGGCCGAACTTTGCTTCAGCTACCTTGGCGACGCACTGAAAAAGCGCGTTGAACCCATTTCGGAAGAACTCGGCGGGGCCTTCACCTTCCCCTGCGACGTGTCCAGCGACGACGACATCGCCCGCGCCGCCGAACTCGTGGCGGAAAAGTGGGGCAAGCTGGACATCCTCGTCCATTCCGTGGCCTTCGCCAACCGCGAAGACCTGAAGGGCCGCTTCATCGACACTTCCCGCGACGGCTTCAAGCTGGCCATGGACGTTTCCGCCTACTCCCTCGTCGCCCTCGCCCGCGCCTTCGAGCCCCTGCTCAACCCCGGCGCGTCCATCCTGTGCATGACCTACTACGGTGCGCAGAAGGTCATCACCAACTACAATGTCATGGGCGTGGCCAAGGCCGCCCTTGAAGCCTCCGTGCGCTACCTCGCCAAGGACTTCGGCCCGGCCAATATCCGCGTGAACGCCATCAGCGCCGGGCCCATCCGCACGCTGGCCGCCTCCGGCATCGGCGATTTCCACCAGATAGGCGAATACTTCTCGGCCCGTGCGCCCCTCGGCCGCCTCGTGACCATCGAGGAAGTGGGCAATACCGCCGCCTTCCTCGCCTCGAACTACGCTTCCGGCATCACCGGCGAATGCGTGTTCGTGGACAACGGCTTCAACAGCGTGGCCATCTAACTCTGCCCCGGCGGCAGGATGAGCGAACCTGCCGCCATGCGTATCTCTTCGACCGCCTTTTCCCTTCCGGGACGGGGCGGTCTTTTTTTATCAGGAAAGATTCCTGATTTTTCTTGCCAAAACGGCAGGAAAAAGCGATACTCCTTCCATCCCCTCCCACCTCAGCCAGCAGGAACCGCCATGGAATTCACCGAGATACTGGAAAAAGTCTTCAGCATCCTTGCCATCGTCGGCCTTCTGGGGGCTTTCTTCCTCCTTCAGAAAGCGGGCATCACCTCCGGCGGCTGAGTGCGGCCGGACCGATTCCAGGCGCGTGGCGCCTGCCCCCTCCCCAAAAAGAACGGCGACGATGCGAAGGATTGACGCGTATTCCCCTTCGCCGCCGCAAAGTCTGCCCTGTGCAGGCTTGCCCTCCCTTGCAAGGTGAACTATGATAGACGGTCCGCTCGATTTGCGCGGGCCGTTTCCTTTTCCCGAACAGCGGCAGGATCTTCGCATGAAAACACGTTTCCGCCTCTTTCCCCTTCTTCTCCTCTGCTTCGCGCTCGTCCTTTCCGGCTGTTCCATGCTGGAAAAGCAGCGCCTGCCCCAGCAGATGCAGAACGAGGTCTCGCTCTGGATGAACAGCATCGCAGGCCTCAGCGCCGTGGAACAGGGCAGGCGCGCCGATGCGCTGCGCAAAAGCCCCACGGCCTCCCTCGCCCTGCGCGACAAGGCCCTTTCCGTGGCGGCCAGCCGCCCGGGCTCTCAGGGCTTCTCCGCCCGTACCGACCTTGCCGCCGTGTACGCTTCCGGCACGCCGCTCCAGAAAAGCGCATGGGAAGCCCTCTACTGGGGCGACCTTGACGGCATGGACGAAAACGCCCTGCGCTCCCTCGCTTCCAAGATCTCGCCCGAACAGGAGAAGCGCTTCCCGTGGAACCTCGTCATGCTCAAGGCCGCCCGCAAGGGCCTTGCGCCCGACAGCGCCAGCGCCTTGAAGCGCCTTTCCTCCCCCGTCCTGTACGCCGCCCCCGAAGCGCTGGGCTTCGGCGCTCTCCGCCACGACCCCGACGCCCCGGTCAGCATCGCTCTCGTCCTTCCGCAGAGCGGCCCTGCCTCGGCTCTGGGCCGCCAGATAAGCGCCGGTGCGCTTGCCGCCGCCGAAGCGCTCCAGGGCAAGGGCCGCAAGGTGCAGGTGCGCATCGTAGATACCGCCCAGCCCGACTGGCAGCAGCAGCTCAAGGCCCTGCCTGCCGACTTCGCCTCCATCGGCGGCCCCCTCCTGCCCGGGCAGTTCGCCTCTGTGAAGCAGTCCGCCGAAGGGCGCGCCGTGTTCGCCTTCCTCAACACCCTGCCGGACGGGGAAGAAGGCGTGAACGCATGGCGCTTCTTCTCCAGCCCTGCCGACCAGGTGAACGCCCTGCTCGACGCTACGTCCTCCATCGGCGTGACCTCCTTCGGCATTTTCTCCAACGGGGAACGCTACGGCACACACATGGGCGCCGCCTTCGAACAGGAAGCCCTCCGGCGCGGCCTTGCCGTGGAACGCGGAAGCTATACCCCCGGCGACATGGGCGCATGGACCAAGGAGACCGCGGCCTTCCTCAAGACCGAAATCGGCGAACAGCGCGGCAGCATCCCCATGTCGAACGCCGAATTCAAGGGCATCTTCCTTGCGGACAGCTGGAAGAACATGGAAATGCTGGTCTCCACGCTCCAGTACAACGGCGCCCACAGCAAGCTCATCCTCGGCACGTCCCTCTGGGAGCAGAGCCTCGGCCCGGCAAGCCGCAGCAATCCCGCCACCTTCGCGCTGACCATGTTCCCGGCCTCGTGGAACCCCACCTCTGCCGAACCCGGCACGTCGGCCTTCAAGCTGGCCATGGCCACGCGCACCGAAAAGCAGGACGACTGGTCCGCCCTCGGCTACGACTTCGTCCAGGCCGCGGCCGCCCTCGGCCTCGACTCCAGATGGGATGCCGCCACGCTGAACGCGCGCCTTTCCAGCCTGAACGGCGTGCAGTGGGCCGCCGCCCCCATGAGCTGGGATGCCGAAGGCAGGGCCAGCCGCAGGCTCTTCCTGCTCCAGCCTGCCGC
Source organism: Mailhella sp. (assembly GCA_017408905.1). Taxonomy (GTDB): domain Bacteria; phylum Desulfobacterota; class Desulfovibrionia; order Desulfovibrionales; family Desulfovibrionaceae; genus Mailhella. The sequence continues at coordinate 16,128 of JAFQTU010000046.1, forward strand.
CATCGGCAGCATCCCCGCCGAACTCGACCGCATGAAGGAACGCCTTGCCAGCCATGAAGAGGCCGCACAGGCCGTTCTCGAATCGCAGTCCCAGAAGAACAAGTAACCTTTCCGGCGTACGCCCGGAACATAACCAAGAACGAAAGAGAGTTAGCATGTCCCTCGATAAAAAGGATTTCCTGCACCTCTGCCGCCTTTCCCGCCTGGAGCCCGACGCTTCCCAGCAGGAAGAGATGGCCGAACAGTGCTCCCGTATTCTGGCCTACATGGACAAACTGGCCGAGGTGGATACCGACGGCGTGGAGCCGCTCTACTCCCCCGTCATCCATGAAGCCGCCTTCCGCGACGACATTGCCGAACGCCGCGCCGAACGCTCTGCCATCCTTGCCGACGCCCCGCAGACCGACGGAGCCTTTTTCATCGTTCCCCGTATCGTGGAGGGCAAGTGATGTCTGAACTCTACCAGCTTTCCCTCTGTGAAGTGCGCGACCTGCTCCGCAAGGGCGATGTCAGCGCCGAGGCCGTCACCCGTTCCTGCATCGAACGCATCAACGCTACCGAACCTTCCGTGAAGGCCCTGCTCGGCCGCCGCGACGAGGCCGCCCTCGAGCAGGCCCGCGCCATGGACGCCGCCCGCCCCGCCGACTTCGCGGATAAGCCCCTCTGGGGCGTTCCCGTCACCGTGAAGGACGTGCTCACCGTCAAGGGCATGCCCACCACGGCCGCTTCGAAGATACTCGAAGGCTTCGTGCCGCCCTACGACGCCCATGTGGTGGAAAAGCTCGAACAGGCCGGGGCCATCATCCTCGGCAAGAACAACATGGACGAGTTCGCCATGGGCTCCACCACGGAACATTCCGCCTACGCCGCCACGGCCAACCCGTGGGACCTCGAGCGCGTTCCCGGCGGCTCCAGCGGCGGTTCCGCGGCCAGCGTGGCCGCCTGCCAGTGCTTCGCCTCGCTCGGTTCCGACACCGGCGGCTCGGTGCGCCAGCCTGCGGCCCTGTGCGGCTGTGTGGGCATCAAGCCCACCTATGGCCGCGTTTCCCGCTACGGCCTTCTGGCCTACGCCTCTTCCTTCGATCAGGTTGGCCCCATGACCCGTACCGTGGAAGACGCCGCCGCCGTGCTTCAGGTCATCGCCGGGCACGACCGCCGCGACAGCACCTGCTCCCCCGTTGCCGTGCCGGACTACCTTGCCGCCATGCAGGCCCAGCCCGACCTCAAGGGCATGAAGCTCGGCCTGCCCCGCGAATTCTTCGGCCATGAAGGCCTCGACGCCGATGTGGCCGCCGCCTGCCGGAACGCCGTGGCCGCCGCCCGCGAACTTGGCGCGGAAGTGGTGGAAGTCTCCCTGCCGCACACCGAATATTCCATTGCCAGCTACTACATCCTTGCCGCCGCCGAAGCCAGCTCCAACCTCGCCCGCTACGACGGCGTGCGCTACGGCCACCGCACCGCCGCGCCCAAGAACCTCGAGGATATGTACACCAGCTCGCGCACCGAAGGCTTCGGCACGGAAGTCCAGCGCCGCATCCTGCTGGGTTCCTACGTGCTTTCCGCCGGCTACTACGACGCCTACTACCGCAAGGCCGCTCAGGTGCGCCGCCTTATCCGGCAGGACTACCTCGACGCCCTCCAGCAGTGCGATATGCTCCTCGCCCCGGTCTCCCCTGTTCCCGCATGGAAGATGGGCGACATGGCGGGCGACCCGCTCCAGATGTACTTCATGGACATCTTCACCCTCTCGCTGAACCTTGCCGGCCTGCCCGGCCTCTCCGTGCCTGTGGGCATGAGCCAGGGCCTGCCCGTCGGCCTCCAGCTCCTCGGCCGCGCCTTCGACGAAGGCCGCCTCTTCCTCGTGGGCGACAAGCTCACCCGCGCCCTCGGCACGCACGGCCAGCGCGCCCCGCTGTAGTCACATCCTCTCTGGGGAAGGGAAACCTTTCGAGAAAGGTTCTCCCTTCCCCAGACCCCATCCCTTCCCAAGCTTTTCCTTATTAAAAGTCTTTGAAAGATGGGGTGGGGGCTTGGGGGAGGGGAAGGAAGCTTTTCTTCAGAAAAGTTCCTTCCCCTCCCCCCAAAAACTCTAACTCTCAGGACTTACCATGAAGACGTTCCAGCCTTATGCGGCCATGCCGTTCTATCCGGGGCCGGTTTCCGTGCATCCTGCCGTTGCCTCTGTTCTTGCCAGAGACTATGCGCCTCCCCGCATGGGCGAGGAGTATCTTGAGCTCTACCGCTCGGTGTGCACGCGTCTGCAAGGCCTGCTCGGCACGAAGGAAGACGTTCTCCTCGGCACGGGCGAAGGTATGCTCGTCCTCTGGGGCGCACTGAAGAGCCTGCTCAAGCCCGGCGACGTGGTGCTCAGTGTCGGCACGGGCGTCTTTGGCGACGGCTTCGGCGACATGGCCGAGATACTCGGCTGCAAGGCCGTCAAAGTCTCCGAGCCCTACGATACCACCATCACGGCCTCCACGCTGGAAAAGGTGCGCGAAGCCATCCGCATCCACAGGCCTGTCCTGATGACGGCCGTGCACTGCGAAACGCCTTCCGGCACGCTGAACCCGCTGGAAGAGCTGGGCCGCATCAAGCACGAGATGGGCGTGCCCTTCTTCGTGGTCGATGCCGTGGCCAGTGCAGGCGGCGCTCCCGTCCATGCCGACGCGTGGCATGCCGACTGCGTGCTCGGCGGCTCGCAGAAATGCCTGTCCTGCCCGCCCGACATGAGCTTCATGAGCGTGAGCAAGGCCGCATGGGAACGCATCCGCGAAGTCGGCTATGCCGGTTACGACGCTGTGCGCCCCTTCGAACGCGCTATGGAAGACGTGATGACGCATCCCTACACCCCCAACTGGTGGGGCGTGGCCGCCCTTGACGCCGGTATCCGCGTGCTGGAGGAAGAAGGGCTCGAAAACGTCTTCGCCCGCCACGAAGCCGTGGCCCGCCAGTGCCGCGACGGCCTTGCGGAGATCGGCATCAGGCTCTGGACCGCCCCCGAAGCCGTGAACTCCCCCACTGTCACGGCCGCCCGCATCCCGGACGGCTGGACGTGGCCCGACTGGCGCAAGGCCCTTGCCGCCGAAGGCCTTGTCGTGGGCGGAAGCCTCGGCCCGCTGGCTGGCAAGGTGTTCCGCCTCGGTCACATGGGAACGCAGGCCGATGCCGCGCGCATGGGCATGGCGCTGGATACCCTGAAGAAGATCCTGTCGCGCTGAACTCCTTCCCTCTGATACATACTGGCCCGGGCTGACCGGGCCTTTCTTTTTCCGCAAGGCCCTCTTGCAGATACGAAAAGAGCCCCCGGCCAAGGCATGGCAGGGGGCTCGATGTTTCAGGAAAGCGGGGCGATTAGGCCTTGGCTTCCTTGGCGGCGCTGATGCGGCTCAGGACAGTGAGGGCCACAACGAGCAGGGCACCGCTGGCAAGCAGGCAGACCCAGGGATTGGAGGTGACTAAACCGGCCACCAGATAGCCGAAGCCGCTGCACAGAGCCACGAGCACAGCGTAGGGGAGCTGGGTGCTCACATGGTCGATGTGGCTGCAGCCCGCACCGGCGGAGGACAGGATGGTGGTGTCGGAGATAGGCGAGCAATGGTCGCCGAACACGGAGCCGGCCAGCGTGGCGGAAAGGGCCACCACGATGAGGTCGGGGCAGACGGCCTGAGCCACGGGCACGATGAGCGGGATGAGGATACCGAAGGTACCCCAGGCAGTGCCGGTGGAGAAGCTCAGGAAGGCGGCGATGAAGAAGATGAGGAAGGGAATGAGGCTGCCGATGTTCATGCCGCCGTCCTTCACGAGATGTTCCACGAACTTGGGAGTCTGGAGCATTTCCTGGCACACGCCGCTGAGGCCCCAGGCGAAGACGAGGATGACACAGGCGGGGAGCATGGCCTTGAAGCCTTCCATCACGCCGCCCATGAATTCGCCAAGGGTGAGGAGGCGACGGGGCACATACATGATAAGGGCCACGATAAGGCCGCCGAAGGAAGCCCACACCAGAGAGGGAGAAGCACTGCAGTTGCCAAGGGCGGCAGTGAAGGTGTGGTAGGCTTCATCCTTGCCCCAGTAGCCGCCGCTGTACATCATGCCGAGCACAGCACACACGATGAGGCCGAGGATGGGGATGATCATGTCCCACACGGTGCCGTTCTTGGTCACGAGCTTGGCGGCGGTGGGCTGGGCGAGAACGCCGAGGTCGCCTTCTTCCGCACGCTTTTCAGCTCTGCGCATGGGGCCGAAATCCAGCTTGGTGCAGCAGAGGATGACGACCATGAGCAGGGACAGAAGGGCGTAGAAGTTGTAGGGGATGGCGGCCACGAAGGCACCGAGGTCGCTTTCGAAAGCGCCGGTGGACTTCAGGTTGCTGCCCACGGCGGCGGCCCAGCTCGAAATGGGCGCGATGATGCAGATGGGGGCGGCGGTGGCGTCGATAATATAGGCCAGCTTAGCGCGGGAAACGCTGTAGGTGTCGGTCACGGGCTTCATGACGGTGCCCACGGTGAGGCAGTTGAAATAGTCGTCGATGAAGATGAGGCCGCCGAGACCGGCAGTGGAGAGCATGGCGCTGCGCTTGCTCTTGATGCGGGCGGTGGCCCACTTGCCGTAGGCGCGGGAGCCGCCAGCCATGGAGATGACATAGACCAGAGCGCCCAGAGCGGAACAGAACATGATAATGTTGAAGTCCACACGCTTGCCCATGATGGCAAAGGCGTTCTCGACAGTGCTCATCAGCGTGAATTCAGCACCAGTGCCGACAGCGTAGATGAAAGAGCCGGAAAGGATGCCGATCAGCAGGGAAGAGATAACTTCCTTGGTGATGAGGGCAAGCACGATGGCAATGACAGGAGGCAGGATGGAAAGCCATCCAGCGTAATAAGGATCCATAATTCCCCCGGAAAGGTATTTTTCAGGGCAGGTTAGCAGAAGAACTCTCCAATTTCAAGGAATTCCGCTTTTCTGTCCCTTTAGCGCTATTGTTTGTCCAAAAAGAAAAGCGGCAGGATATCGCCCGATACCCTGCCGCCCTTCCCTGCTTCCGCAGAAAAGCTATTCGCCCATTTCCTTGAGCTGTTCCTTCACGTAGTTCACCATGCCGCCCTTGTCGATAAGGGTCTGCATCATGGAGGAAAGAACGGGGATGCGTATCTCGCCACCCGTGGTCAGGTTGCGGATAACGCCGGTCTCGGGGCTGATCTCGAGCTGGTCGCCGTCCTTGATCTTTTCCACCTCGTCGCCCACTTCAAGGAGCATGAGGCCCATGTTGAAGGAATTGCGGTAGAAGATGCGGGCGAAGCTGTGGCCCACAACGGCCTTGATGCCCGCGCCTATGATGGCCAGCGGCGCGTGTTCGCGCGAAGAGCCGCAGCCGAAATTGCGGTCGGCCACGATGATGTCGCCTTCCTGCACACGGTTCACCCAGCCGGGCTCAAGGCCTTCCATGCAGGCTTCGCCAAGCTTCTTGGTGTCGGTCGTAACAAGAAAACGCGCCGGAATGATGGCGTCGGTGTCGATGTGCGCGCCAACCTTATGCACTTTGCCTGTAAAAGACATGTGATAACTCCTTTTTCTTTTCTGGGGGAGATAATCTCCCCCAGACCCCCATATTTCGCGCGACGTCTTCGCGCAGGCGCGAACACGTCGCGCGGAAAATTGAGGGTGCAGGGGCATCATGCCCCTGCCGAGGCGCGGGGCGGAGCCCCGCATCTTGCTCTATCTTCCTCTATACTCTTACAGCTTATCCGGGCCGGTGATGACGCCGGTAACGGCGGACGCGGCGGCCACGCAGGGGCTGGAGAGGTAGAGTTCGGATTCGAGGCTGCCCATGCGGCCGCGGAAATTGCGGTTCGAGGTAGAGATACAGCGTTCGCCGTCGCCAAGCACGCCCATGTAGCCGCCGAGGCAGGGGCCGCAGGTCGGCGTACTGATGACGCATCCGGCATCGGAGAAGATCTCGAACAGGCCTTCGTCCATGGCCTGACGCCACACGGCGGGCGTAGCGGGGATGACGATACAGCGCACGCCCTTGGCCACCTTGCGGCCCTTGAGCACTTCGGCGGCGTCGCGCATATCGGAGATGCGGCCGTTGGTGCAGGAGCCGATGACCACCTGATCCACAGTAATATCGCTAAGTTCGGACACGGGGCGGGTGTTCTCGGGCAGATGGGGGCAGGCCACCACGGGTTCCATGCCGGTCACATCCATAGTCACCACGCGCTCGTATTCCGCGCCTTCGTCGGCGGAAAGGGCTATGGGATCGGGGTTGCTGTGGGCCTTGCAGTATTCGGCGGTAAGCTCGTCGGAGGGGAAGAGGCCGCACTTGCCGCCTGCTTCGATAGCCATGTTGGCCATGCAGAGGCGGCCTTCGACATCCACATCCTTGAGGGCGGAGCCGCCGAATTCAAGGGCGCGGTAGAGAGCGCCGTCCACGCCTATCTCGCCGATGAGGCGCAGGATGAGATCCTTGCCGCGTATCCACTTGGGCATAGCGCCTTCGATGTTCACGCGGATGGAGGCGGGAACCTTGAACCACAGCTTGCCCAGCACCATGCCGCAGGCGATGTCCGTAGAGCCGAGGCCCGTGGAGAACGCACCAATGCCACCGTAGGTGCAGGTGTGGCTGTCCGCACCGATGACAAGGTCGCCGGGCTTCACAAGGCCCTTTTCCGGAAGGAGCGCGTGTTCGACACCGGCACAGCCGCCTTCATAATAATGGGTGATGCCCATTTCCTTGGCGAACTTGCGGGAAACGATGACCTGATTGGCGGATTCGATATCCTTCTGCGGGGTGTAGTGGTCCATGACGAGGAAGACCTTGTCCTTGTCGAAGACCTTCTTCGCCCCCATGGCGCGGAAGGATTTGATGGCCAGAGGGCCGGTGATGTCGTTGGCGAGAACGCCGGAAAGGGAACACTCCACGATCTGCCCGACTTCGCGGACTTCCTCGTCCGTGTGCATCTGCAAGATCTTCTGAGCAAGGGTCATTGCCATATATCTGCTCCTGATGAGGAAGGATTGTCAGGATGTGGGGCTCTGCCCCACGCCCCGGCAGGGAAATGATTTCCCTGCACCCTCATTGTTCCGCGCGGGGCTTTTCCGCCAGCGGAAAAACCCCGCGCGAACTATGGGGGCCCGGGGGAGATTATCTCCCCCGGAAAAAACCTGCTTTAGTCCACAGGGTTCTGCTTGTAGCTGATGACGTTGTCGGATTCCTTCAGTTCGAGGCGGTTCAGGGCATCGACGAAGGCCTTGCCAGCGGCCACGAAGATATCGAGGTCGGCGCCGCGGCCGGTGGCGGTGTACTTGCCGTCGCGGAGCTGGACGCACACTTCGCCCTGGGCGTCGAGGCCGCCGGTCACGGCGTTCACGGTGAACTTCTCGAGTTCAGCGGTAGAGCCGCAGAGCTGCTTGATGACGTTGAAGGCGGCATCCACAGGGCCCACGCCGAAGCCGGCAAGGCGCACTTCCTCGTCGTGGTCCTGAAGCACCACGGCGGCGGTGGCGGGCATATTCGAACCCATGGAGGTCTGCACGGAAAGGTTGCTGAGGCGGAAGCGGTCTTCGATGCGCAGGTGGTACACTTCGGAGAACACGAGGGATTCGAGGTCTTCGTCGTAGATGCGGGCCTTCTTGTCGGCCAGTTCCTTCATGGCGGCGAACACGGCGTTCACCTGATCGGTGTCGAGCTTGTAGCCGAGCTCCTCGAGGCGGGTGCGCACGGCGTTGCGGCCGGAATGCTTGCCGATGACGAGGTCGGTGGATTTGCGGCCCACGGCCTGCGGGGTCATGATCTCGTAGGTCTCGCGGTTCTTGATCATGCCGTCCTGATGGATGCCGGATTCATGGGCAAAGGCGTTGGAGCCGATGATGGCCTTGTTGGCCGGGATGGGGCGGCTGATGATGAGCGAGAGCAGATGGCAGGCCGGGTAGAGCTGTTCGTTGTTGATGGAGCATTCCACGCCGTAGTACTCGGGGCGGAGCTTGAGCGCCATGACGAACTCTTCGAGGGAGGCGTTGCCCGCGCGTTCGCCGATGCCGCTCAGGCAGAGCTCGGCCTGACGGGCGCCGTTCTTGACGGCGGCAAGGCTGTTGGCCACGGCAAGGCCGAGGTCGTCGTGGCAGTGCACGCTGAACACGGCCTTGGAGGAGTTGGGCACGTTCTCGATGAGGTACTTGATGAGCGCGCCGAACTCGTCGGGCTGGGCAAAGCCCACGGTATCGGGGATATTGATGGTGGTAGCACCGGCTTCGATGACGGCCGTCACCACGCGGACGAGGAAGTCCCAGTCGGAGCGGGAGGCGTCTTCGGCGGAGAATTCCACGTTGGAGGTGTACTGGACGGCGTGCTTCACTGCGGCCACGGCAAGTTCCACCACCTCATCGGGCGTTTTGCGCAGCTTGTACTGCATATGGATGGGGGACGTGGCGATGAAGGTATGGATGCGCGGATGACGGGCGTGCTTCACGGCTTCCCATGCGCGGTCGATATCCTTGACATTGGCGCGGGCAAGGCCGGCCACCTGAGCGTTTTCGACCACCTGGGCAATGGCGCGCACGGCTTCGAAGTCGCCGTCGCTGGCGGCGGGGAAACCGGCTTCGATGACATCCACGCCAAGGGCTTCGAGCTGACGGGCTACACGGAGTTTGTCGTTGAGGTCCATGGTCGCGCCGGGGGACTGTTCACCATCGCGGAGCGTCGTATCGAAAATAATAACGCGGTCAGACATGTCGTTCTCCTTTAGCTTTTCGGAAAGCCCCGCCGGAGCGGAGCGCCCGTCTTATACTGTCGTTCCTTTCCCCCGGGGTACGGGGCAAGGCGCTATAAAAAAGGCTGCCCCGACTTCCGACGGAACAGCCTTTTGTATGCTATACGCCAGAAATCACGGATGGACCGAACCCAGAAGCAGGCCGGAAAGTCGATCGCAAAGAAGGGCGCACAGCAGGGAAGAACCGAAGCAGGCTTCGGAGTTCTGCATGGCGATGGTCTTCGTGCGAACGTTCATCGTGATCTCCGCAGACACTCATGGTGTCCTTTGAGACAAACATACGGAAGGAATTTTTTTTTATCAAGAAAAAATGCGCCATGCGGCCAAATTTCAGCCGGCACGGCGCACAGTATGCCTGTTCCTAGCCCTTCTGGGCCATGACCAGTTCCTTGGCCCCGCGGTAGTCGAACTTGCCGGAACCGAGGAGCGGGGCTTCCTTCACGCAGATGATGCGCTTGGGCGTCCACAGCGGGGAAATGCCGCGGCTGGCGAAGTGGGCCGCAATGCGGCTGGTGGTGACGTTCTCGGCCTGGATGACCAGCGCGAGCTGTTCGCCCTTGCGCTCGTCCGGGATGGCCACCACGCCGAGCAGGCTGTCGGGCCAGATCTCCTTGAGGGCGTCTTCCACGGCCGCCAGCGAGACCATCTCGCCGCCGATCTTGGCGAAGCGCTTGGCACGGCCACGGATGGACACGAAGCCCTGCTCGTCGATGTGCACGATGTCGCCGGTATCGTACCAGCCGGAACCGTCGTCTCCCTCGCCGGTCTCGGCATAGGCGGCGGCAAGGTCTTCGTCCACGGGCGGTTCGAGAACGCCGGGGTTGGCGGCGCGCATATAGCCGAGCATGACATTGTCGCCCTTGACCCAGAGCAGGCCGGTATCCTCTTCGTCGATGCCCGGAACGGGCGTGATGCGGTATTCAAGGCCGGGGACGACGCGGCCCACGGAAGCGGCCTTGCGGAAGGCGGGCGTGTTCACGGAAATGAGCGGGGCGCATTCGGTAGCGCCGTAGCCTTCGAAGAGCGAAAGGCCGAACTTCTCTTCCCATATCTTGCGCGTGCCTTCGCGCATCTTTTCCGCGCCGATGATGACAAGGCGGGCATGGCTGAAGTCGTAGGGGCGGCCATAGCGGGCATAGCCGGCGCAGAAGGTGTCCGTTCCGCAGAGGATGGTGGACTGGCTCTCGTAGAAGAGCTGGGGCACGATGCGGTAATGGAGCGGCGAGGGGTAGAGGAAGACGCGCACACCGGCAAGAACGGGCAGGAGCGTGCAGATGCCGAGGCCGAAAGCGTGGAACATGGGCAGGCAGTTGAACAGCTTGTCGCCTGCGCCGATGGTGAGCAGGCTCAGGGCCTGAAAGCGGTTGGCCGTGATGTTGCGGTGGCTGAGGAGCACGGCCTTGGGCACGCCTTCCGTGCCGGACGTGAACATGATGGCCGCAGGCCTGTCGGAAGGCGTGGAGGGCGCAAGGCGCAGGCGCGCGGCCAGCATGCCGCCCAGCTTGTCGCCAAGGGTGAGCTTCTTGGCCACGTCTTCAAGGTATATCATGCGCATACCGGCCTTCTTCAGGGCGTCTTCCAGAGCGCCGAGGTCGGCCAGCTTGAGGAAGCGGCGGCTCGTGAGCACGGACTTGAGCTGCGTGGTGTGGCAGCAGGAGACCACGGCGGAAGAACCGGCCGTGAAGTTCAGCATGGCAGGCACATGGCCCTTGGCGTGCAGGGCGAAAAAGGCAACGAGGCCGGGCAGGGAGGTGGGCAGAAGGAAGCCCACGCGCTCCTCATCCTTAAAAAGGCGGTGGAAGGCGCGGCCCAGCACGGACATCTTGAGCAGAAGGTTGCCGTAGGTGAGCACCTTTCTGTCCTGATCTTCGGCAATGGGGAACTTGCGGCCGCAGCGGGCCACGGTGTCCATGAGCATCTGCACCATGTTGCGGTTGTCCATGGTGGTGCGGTATTCCATCTCCGTCATGGTGGAGTAGAGCTGGACGCTCATCATGCGGCGGCGTTCGCGGGCGGACAGACCTTCGGGAAGCTCGATCTTCTGCGGAGCGTTGAGCGTGACCGTGACGCGCGGGAACCAGCGGCGGCGCACCTTATGGCGCAGGTAGGAGAAGATGGAGAGGGCCGCGCCGTCGATGCGCGCAGGCAGGAGCGTGGCCCCGGCCTTTTCCGCCATGAGGCCGGCGGCTTCCAGCGCCTTGGTGTAGCTCTTATCGTTGGCAAGGCGGCCGCTGTGGAACATCATGCAGCGCTTGTGCTCCACAAGGGCGCGGATAAGGTTGGCCGTGGCCGCCGGGCTGGAATAGTCGATGAACACCGTATCGGTGAGCGAGCAGACGGGGCGCATCCACCATTTGTGCTCGTAGGCCTTGTCGGCCAGCAGGGTAACGCGGTGCGGAAGCACGGCGGCGATGAGCAGGGGGTCGATGATGGAACCGGGATTATGCAGGATAAGCGTGCGCTCTCCGGCAGCCTCGTAATTCTCGCGGCCGCGCAGTTCGACACGGTAGAAAAGCTTCAGAAGGGAACGGACGATAGGACCGAGCATACGGACTCCTCAAAAATACCGTTTAATAACGGATAAGGTCATTTCCCTATCATGCCCAAACATCGCCGCTTTGTCGAGCAAAAGCGCGCCCCCTTTCCAAGGTGGAAGGCCGCAGTTCTCATGCGCGGACCTCTTCCGCAACCTTGCGAAGCCTTGTTAAATGTGCTAACCGATGCGTCATGTTCGATCAAAGCATCTCCGAAAGCATCTCCCGCCTTGTCGTGGCCTTCGTGCCCGTCCTGCTCGGCATCATCCTGCATGAAGTCGCGCATGGCTGGGTCGCGCTCAAGCGCGGCGACCCTACGGCGTGGATGCTGGGCCGCCTTACCCTGAACCCCGTGCCGCATATCGACCCTATGGGCATGGGTATGTTCGCCTTCACGGCCCTGTTCACGCCCTTCGTCTTCGGCTGGGCCAAGCCTGTTCCCGTGAATGCGCGCTATTTCCGCAATCCAAGGAAGGATATGCTCCTTGTCTCAGCGGCCGGGCCGCTGACCAATATCGCGCTCGCCCTGCTCTTCGGGCTGGCCTTGAAGCTGCTCATCACCTTCGCCCCGCACGACTTCCTCATCGGCAGCCCCGTGGGCAAGTATTTTCTGGAGATGTTCCAGATCGGCGTCATCGCCAATTTCTCGCTGGCCTTCGTGAACCTCATCCCCCTGCCCCCGCTGGACGGCGGGCATATCCTCGAAGGCCTTCTCCCCCGCCGCCTCGCCTATGCATGGAACGGCATAGGGCGCTACGGCTTCCTCATCCTCGTTGTCCTTCTTGCCAGCGGAATGCTCAGTTCCGTGCTCACGCCGCTCATCCGCTGGTCGTGGAACAGCACCCTCCTGCTGTTCGGCATCTGATTTCCCCTTACCATACCACATTCAGGAGAACGCCATGACGGCGAACAACCGCACTGTTTCGGGCATGCGCCCCACCGGCCCCCTGCATATCGGCCACTATTTCGGCGCCCTCAAGAACTGGATCGATATGCAGAACGACTACGAAGCCTTCTTCTTCGTGGCCGACTGGCATGCCCTCACCAGCAACTATGCCGACACCTCCAAGCTGCCCCAGTACGTGCGCGACATGGTGGTGGACTGGATGAGCGCCGGGCTCGACCCGGAAAAATGCGCCATCTACCGCCAGTCCGATATCCGCGAGACCGCCGAACTGCACCTTCTGCTCTCCATGATCACGCCCCTCGGCTGGCTGGAACGCTGCCCCACCTACAAGGAACAGCAGCAGCAGATCACCGACAAGGACCTCGGCAACTACGGCTTCCTCGGCTACCCCGTGCTCATGACGGCCGACATCATCCAGCACCGCCCCCGCTGGGTCCCCGTGGGTCAGGACCAGCAGCCCCACCTCGAGCTCGCCCGTGAAATAGTACGCCGCTTCAACGGCATGTACGACACGCAGGTCTTCCCCGAACCCGAGGCCCGCCTCACCCCCGCCGCCAAGTGCCCCGGCCTCGACGGCCGCAAGATGTCCAAGAGCTACGGCAACGGCATCTTCCTTCAGGATACGCTGGAAGACCTCACGCCGAAGGTCAAGACCATGTTCACCGACCCTGCCCGCCTGCGCAAGAGCGACCCGGGCAACCCCGACGTGTGCAACCTCTTCCCCTACCACAAGCTCCTTGCCAGCCCTGAAGTGCAGGCCGAAGTGCGCGAAGGCTGCACCGGCGCCACCATGGGCTGCGTGAACTGCAAGAAGATGTTCCTGCAGAACCTCCAGAACTTCCTCGAGCCCCTGCACGAACGCCGCGCCGCCATCCTTGCCAAGCCCGGCCTTGTGGACGAAGTGCTGGCCGCCGGCCGCGAACGCGCCGCCAAGTCCGTGAAGGAGACCATGGAGCTGGTGCGCGCCGCCATGCACATGGACTAAGCATTCCTGCATAGCCAGACCGGAACGGAGAGGGATTTCCTTCTCCGTTTTTTTATCCTCGGGAAGTGCCGCCCCTGTCTTATCCGTATTTTGATAGTTCTTTCCTTTGCTTTCCTTCTGATGTAGGCTAGTTCCTTGCGAACTGAACCAAAAGAGGGAAGCCATGCAGGCCTCATTCGACATACGACGCGAGCAGGCGGCGCTCGTCATCACCGCTTCGGGGAGCTGGGAACGCGCCAGCCTCTCGGGTTCCGGCGTCTCCGCCGCCCCGCTCATGGACGCGTCCCTTGCCGCGCTGGAAGGGCCGGGCCTTGCGGAAGTGCGCTTCTGTGCCCCCGCCCTCGAAAGCTGGGACAGCCTCCTCCTCGCCGCCTTCAACGCCGTGGCCCGCGAAGCCGCCAGGCGCGGCCTTGCCGTGGACGCCCGCGCCCTGCCCGACGGCATGGCCCCCATGCTGGACATGGCCCTTGCCGTGCCGCCCAGCGATCAGGCGCGCACCCAGCACGACGAGAGCTTCCTCGAAAGCCTTGGCGGCAAAGTCCTCGCCCTGCCCGGCATCAGCCGCGACGTGCTGGAATTCCTTGGCGAAGTCACGCAGAGCCTCCTGCGCTTCGCCAGAGGTCGGGCCTCCTTCAGCCGCCGCGACCTCTGGAACGTGTTCCGGGAATGCGGGGTGGACGCCCTGCCCATCGTCACCCTCACCAGCCTCCTGCTCGGCCTCATCCTCGCCTTTGTCAGCTCCATGCAGCTCAAGCTCTTCGGGGCGGAGATCTACGTTGCCTCGCTGGTGGGCGTGTCCATGGTGCGCGTCATGGGCCCTGTGCTCACGGGCATAGTGCTGGCGGGCCGCACCGGCGCTTCCTTCGCCGCCGTCATCGGCAGTATGCAGGTGAACGAGGAAGTGGACGCCCTCACCGGCTTCGGCATCTCGCCTATGGACTTCCTCGTCCTGCCGCGCCTGCTCGGCCTTGCCGTCATGACGCCCCTGCTCACCCTCTATTCCAATATCGCGGGCATCGCGGGCGGCTTCCTCGTGGGCGTGCTCATGCTGGGCATCACCCCGGCGGCCTACGTGGCCAACACCCTGAGCCTCATGCAGATGAGCTACGTGTGGATAGGCCTGCTCCACGCCTTCGTCTTCGGCATCCTCATCGCGCTCTGCGGCTGCTATCAGGGCATACGGAGCGGCCGCAACGCCTCGGCCGTGGGCCGCGCCACCACCTCCGCCGTGGTCAACTCCATCGTGGGCATCATCGTGGCCACGTCCGTCATCACCATAATCTTCACGGTGGTGGACCTATGATACGCCGACAAAGCCCCCTCATCTCCGAGCCTTCGCAGGCCGCCGTGCGCGCCGACGGCGTGACCGTGGCCTACGGTTCGCGCGTCATCCAGAGCGGCCTCAGCTTCACCATCCAAAAGGGCGACATCTTTGTCATCATGGGCGGTTCGGGCTGCGGCAAAAGCTCGCTCCTGCGCGTGCTCATGGGCCTGACGCCCCCGGCCAAGGGCACGGTATGGTATGGCGAAAAGGACTTCTGGGGCGCACCTGCCGCCGAAAGGGAAGCCGTGATGCGCCGCACCGGCGTCATGTTCCAGAGCGGTGCGCTCTGGACGTCTCGCACGCTGGCCGAGAACGTGGCCCTGCCCCTTGAATACTACACCGACCTTTCCCCGCGCGACATCCGCGAACTGGCCTCGCTCAAGCTTTCCCTCGTGGGCCTTGCGGGCTTCGAGGACTTCTACCCCTCCGAGATAAGCGGCGGCATGAAGAAGCGCGCAGGCCTTGCCCGCGCCCTAGCCCTCGACCCCGACGTGGTGTACTTCGACGAGCCTTCCGCCGGGCTCGACCCGGTGAGCGCCGCCCGCCTTGACGAGCTCATCCTCCAGCTCCGCGACACGCTGGGCATGACAGTCGTGGTGGTCACGCACGAACTGGCCAGCATCTTTGCCATTGCGAACAATTCCGTCTTCCTCGATGCCAAGACGAAAACCATGATAGCCAGCGGCGACCCGCACGAACTGCTCCTGCACGGGCCGGACGACGTCGTGGAATTCCTTACGCGCGGCAAGGGCCGCGACAGCGGAGATATCTGATGACTGAACGCAGTACCAAAACCTTCATCGGCGCCTTCGTGCTGGGGGCTCTGGCCCTGCTCGTGGCCTTCATCCTGCTCCTCGGCTCCGGCTCGCTGGGCGCGAAGAACCCCACCTTCGTCCTCTATTTCAACACCTCGCTCAAGGGGCTCAGTCAGGGTTCGCCGGTGTATTTCAAGGGCATACGCATCGGCAAGGTGAACTCCATCCAGATACGCCCCCAGCTCAACGGCCTGCGCTTCCAGACGCCCGTAGTCATCGAGATAGAGCGCAACACCGCCACCATACTCCTCGAAGGCGGCAGGGAAGGCGAATTCTTCGAGAACCCCGAAGCCCTGTACCGCCTCATCGTGGACGGCCTGCGCGCCAAGCTCGGCATCACCAGCATCCTTACCGGCCAGCTCTGCGTGGAGCTGGACATCCTGAAGAACGCCGAGCCGGTGAACCTTGCCCAGCTCCACCCGTACAAGGGCTCGCCGGAGATACCCACCCAGCTCTCCTCCCTCGACGCCGCCCTGAACACGCTGGAAGACATGCCGGTGCAGGAAATCGTGTACGACGTGATGGAAAGCATAAAGAGCATGAGCACGCAGTTCCAGAACGTCGATCTGGCCGGGCTGGTGGACAGCCTGAAGGCCACCAGCAACGCCATCCGCACGCAGGTCATGGGCCTCGGCTCGCTGAAAGACCATGCGGACAGGACGCTCGACGCCTATGCCGTGCTGGCCGGTTCCGTGCAGAAGGACTTCAACCATACCATGCGCCGCATGAACACCACGCTGGACAGCGTACAGCGCATGAGCGCCGACACCTCGAACGCCATGAACGAGGCCCGGAGCGCCATGAACGAAGTGAAGCATACGGCGAAGTCCGCCGGGGAATTCTTCAGCGAAGATTCCGCCCCGGTGCTGGAATTCAGCCAGACCATGCTTTCCCTGCGCAAAGCGGCGCAGTCCCTTTCCGACCTTGCCACCCTTCTTGAGATCAAACCCAACTCGCTCATCTTCGGCAGGAGCAACTGATGAAACGCCTCGCTGTCCTCGCCCTCGCCGCCCTGCTTTCCGGCTGTTCCTTCTCCCTTCCCTTCAGCGGCCCCACGCAGGAAGTGCAGTACTACGTGCTTGGTGCGCCCTCTTCCCCCGCCAAGGCGCTCACCGCCCCGCGCATCGGCGTCATGCCCGTTTCCATGCCCGGCTATCTCAGCCGCCCCCAGCTCGTCATCCGTGAGGCCGACGGCGTGAACATCCGCGTGCTCGATTTCGACCGCTGGGGCGAAGAACTCGGCATCGGCGTGTCCCGCGTGCTCTGCGACGCACTGGCCGCCGAGGGCGTCTCCGCCGTGCCGCTCCGCACCGGCACGCAGGTGGACGCCAAGCTCATGCTGGACATCCGCCGCCTCGACGGCGCTCCCGGCAGGGACGTGACGCTCGACGCCGTGTGGACGGTGCAGAAGGGCAAGGCCGTCTTCCGCAGCGGCCATGTAGTGAAGAGCCTCGAAAGCGGAAAGGAACTCGCCGACATGGTGGAGGCCCAGTCCTCCCTGATACGCGTCCTCGCCGCGGACATCGCCCGCGCCATCAAGTGACCTGACGCGTTCTCTTAAAAAAAGGCCCGGTCATGCCGGGCTTTTCCTGTTTTATCCGAAGAGGATATGGGAACCGTTGCTGAGCACTTCGTCCAGCTCGGAGGAGGTGAAGCCCGCACTGCGCTGGAGGGACTCCATCTCTTCCCACGGGTCATGGATGGGGTAATCCGTGCCGAAGAGCACGTAGTCGCGCGGGTGGCGGCGCAGGATAGTCTTCAGAAGGCCCGGCTCTATCTCGGGCACGCAGGAAGAGGTGTCCATCCACACGTTCCGGCCTACCAGCACGTCGAGGGAATGGCTCCACTGGCGATAGCCGCCGAGATGCGCCGCGATGACGCGGAGGTCGGGGAAGGTGTCGAGCACTTTCGCCATCTTGTAGGGGCAGGAAGGGTTCTTCTCCGGCGGAAGCCTGTCGCCGATATGGATCATGAACACGAAGTCGTGCTGGGCTTCCTCGAAAATGGGGAGCAGGCGCGGGTCGTCCAGCCGGTAGCCCTGAAAATCCGGGTGGAGTTTGAGGCCTCGCACGCCGTAGATCCTCAGCCTGTCGAGCTCCGCCTTCCAGTCCGCGCAGTCGGGATGGATGGAGCCGAAGGCCGTTATCTCGGGGTAGGTGTTCTGAAGATAGCAGGCGTAGCCGTTGCAGGGCTGTACCTGAGAAGCCGTGGTGGCGGCACAGAGCGCGACGACATGGTCGATGCCGCAGCGCTGGGCCCGCATGAGAAGGTCTTCGGCCGTTCCCTTGCAGCGGCAGTCCAGCCCGTACTGGTTCTTCAGCACCTGCTTGGCCTTTTCCGCGATATGGGGATGGAACACATGGGTATGGACATCGACGAACATGGATCACCTTCGGCTTCGGAAGACTGGCGGCCTCTCCCTCAAATGGGAGAGCGTGGCGCGCCATACTATCCCCGGGGCCGGGCTCTGGCAAGTTCGGCGATCCGCCTTCCGGCGCAGGCCTGCCAGCGGAAGCGCAGGAATTTCCGCAGTCAGGCACGATTTTTGCAGAAAAAATATTTCATAGTGTTAAAAGGGGCTCCGGCATCATTGTCAAACCGGGGTTCAGGCATTACAGATAGAAAAGCGTCAGGGAACGGGCTATTCCGTTGCGGAACCTGATGTTTCTGATCGCCCGCATTCGGGCATTCTCCGCACCCCGCCTTACCTATACGCAGCCCGGAGGCAGCTTTGAATCAATTTACGCGCAATGTCCTGCTGTGGAGCGTCATCGCCGTGGCGATGGTCTCCCTCTTCAGCATGTTCAACGAAACGAACGTCCCTGTCGGCCGCTCCACCGCCTACAGCGCCTTCGTTTCGCAGGTCGAAAGCGGCGAGGTGAGCAAGGTCGTCATCGAAGACCGCAACCTCACCGTCACCACCCATGACGGCCAGACCTACAGCACCTACGCCCCCAACGACCCCGGCCTCGTCCAGCAGCTCAAGGACAAGAACGTGGTCATCGACGTGAAGAAGCCCGAGGAAACGCCTCTGGCCATGTCCATCTTCGTGTCGTGGTTCCCCATGCTCCTGCTCATCGGCGTGTGGATCTTCTTCGCCCGCCAGCAGATGGGCGGCGGTGGCAAGGCCATGACCTTCGGCCGTTCCCGCGCCCGTATGCAGGACCAGAACCAGACCGGCAAAGTCACCTTCGCGGACGTGGCCGGTGTGGATGAGGCCAAGGAAGAGCTGGCCGAAGTGGTGGAATTCCTTTCCAATCCCCGCAAGTTCACCCGCCTTGGCGGCCGCATCCCCAAGGGCGTGCTCCTCGTCGGCCCTCCCGGTACCGGCAAGACCCTTCTGGCCCGCGCCGTGGCCGGTGAAGCAGGCGTTCCCTTCTTCTCCATCTCCGGCTCGGACTTCGTGGAAATGTGCGCAGGCGTTGCAATGCCCTATACACTGGGCTGGGCATTCCGGGGACTGGGCTATGCGACACCCGCATACCATAACAATAGCTACACCTACTATGACCGGCACAA